>NZ_QORN01000028.1:0-37331 GCF_014830205.1 Limosilactobacillus walteri | reverse complement strand
AAAATTATTTAAAAAAGCAAAAACACCTGCAACCCTTGATACACAAGAGTTACAGGTGTTAACGTTAGCTTAGCTGATACTTCGCATTACTGCTTTAATATGCCTCCGGTGGGGGTAAGTACCTAAAATTAAGTCGAATTACTATATACAAATACTTATTTCTTCCTATTATATAGAATTAAATTAAACTACTATATTAATTTTTGATGTACATTTTGATGTACAATTTTATCTTTGAAGACCTTTCATCTTAAATTATAGAAAAAAAGCCCTAGTGACCATTGCCTTCATTACAACGATCACTAGGGCTAATCTTTATTCAAATTCACCGTAAGCTTCATTAGTATTAGCGTCACGGACGGCAACGTAACCATATTGACCATTGCCACGTGGCTGACGAACATAAACAAATCCATTTGTTCGTGCCCAAGCGTCATACTTAACAACATCCCCAGCGTTTAGCATACCAATTACGGTACTTGATGGAGTAGCTCCCCAACGTAAATGAAGTTGGTTACCATCTCCAACAGTAAATTTACCATTTTCAGCGTGCCAAATAACGCCAAGTGAATCTTTCCAGGTCGTTTGGATTGGAGCATTAACTACTTTGTTATCGATTGGCTTTACTTCCGGCTGAGCAGTATGAGTAATACCACTGTCACCTTTAGCAAGTGCCATCCAACCATTAGCATCAAGATAGAAGATTGAACGGTCTTTAGTGTTACCGGTGAATTGCCAACCAGTAAGATTCTTCCAAGGAGCAAATCCATAGCTCAATAAGAATGGCGGAATATCCCACGAATTGTTATACCAAGGATAGCCGGCACCCCATAAGCCACATGTGTTCGCACAATTTGCAACTTGGTAGACTGCTGAGAATTGAACATAAATAATCGGCCATACTCCAGTTAAGCGGTGAACTTCATCAACAAAGCGCCGTGACCAGTTTGTGTCACCCCAAGCAGCGTTTTGTCCCTTTTCCCAATCTAATCCAAGGATTGCTTCTCCAACATACCCTTTAACGTTGTTATAGAAGTATTGAGCTTCTGCAACTGGATCGCCACCTGCAGCATAGTGATATACACCTAGCAATTTACCATTGCGTTTAGCTGTTTGATAATCAATATCAGCAAACGGGTTAATGTATCCGGTCCCTTGGGTTGCTTTAACGATTACTGCATCAGCATCAGTTGCCTGTGCATAAGAGCGAGGAGAACCAGAATAAACGTCTACTACTTTTAATGTCATAAGCTTTGCCTCCTATAGGGTGCCAACTGGTTGAGTATTATTAACATTGTCTACTTTCTTTGTTTCAACAGATTGTGTAGGTTTCTTATCTGGATCAATCGTTGGCGTTAAGTCGCTCTTCTCGTAGGCTGCTTGTACTGCGTGCTTAACAAATTTATCATCGACATTGAAACCTTTATTTTCTAATGAATTGGTAACTAATCCAGTCGCAGTCTTGAATTTTTCGTTACCTGTCAAGTTGCTATTACCAGCTAAACTTGCAACAGCTTGATCGGCTAGTTTTATGGTAACTTCTACCATTTCCTTTTCTTGCAAAGTTTTAGCATGTCGTTCCTTTTGCTCAAGCATTGGACGAATATACATCCACGCAAAAGTAACCACCGCTCCAAACATCCCCGTTGACAGCAAGTATTTCCAAACTTCAATTATGATTTTCATGACGTTGTTCCTCCTTGTATTCATCACTTAGCTTATAGATATACTTCTTTAACCATTCGGGCACCGGTAATCCCATTTGTCCCCAGTTTTCGACAATTGAGACAGCATAAAACATAATATAGAAGCCTACAAATGTATCAGCTGCATTTTTCATTCCGTTTAATTCAAGCATTGGATAGAGTGTTAATGTAACTAACAATAGAATCCCGTGCTTAATCAAGCCCGCTGTTCCTTTACTTGAAGTTGTGTGATGAGTAATAACGCTTTTGGCAAAGCCTGTTACAATATCAATGATGACTACCCAAACAAACAACCAAATTATTTGATTATCTTCCATTCCTTGAAAATGCTGGAAATATAATTGATGATATGGTGGCACAGGTGCCACCGCTAATAAGTGCATTAGTGCTATTCCTCCCATATAAAGCCGCCCATAATAAAAGCCCCGCTCGTTTGAGTGAGGCTTTTATTATGTATTGTGTATTTCTGCGGCGACATTTTAATTTTATTTGATTACATCATTTGTAATTTCCCATTGATTTCTGAAATAGTTTCTAGCAGTATCAATAATAGTGTTTAATTCCACATTATTATTAGCATCTAAGCTCATCAGTTTGTCGTTCATTCCTTTAAGAGCTATGCGGATTGCATTAGAGTAAGGTTCGTCCTTAAAAAGGTACATGGTTATTTGTGATTGTATCTCTGACAATTCTTTAAGAAGCTTATCAACTTCTTCCGGAGTAAAAGAGTTAATATTTTTCTTTGCTTCTTCTGATAGCTTAATACGCTCTTCGTATGAGTTAGATTTTTTCATAGCTTCAAGTTTTGAATTCCCTTGGTTAAGGGCTTTGAGCATTCGATTCAACTCATAGCAATGGCTAATATAACTTCCCAGCATTTTTCTAAGTTCATTATCCCATTCAAGCTGAATCTCTTGTTGTTTCTCTTTTAACTGCATGCTATTAATCTCCTTTTGACTTTTTCGACTTAAATGATCTGAAATAGCTTTAATCAATACACCAAAGAAACTACCGCCTAAAAAAGATACTATTATTGAAACAATATCCATAATAAATTCGCCCCTATTTTATTGATGAATTTATTATAACTTAAATCAAAAATTCTTTAGCGATTCCATTGATATTCTCTGCTTGATTGGAGAGCTGAACATTCGACAAGCCGAACCCGCTGTTGTCGGTCAAGTTAGACCAGAAGCCATACTGTCCTTTAACGTTAGCGCTATTCCAAAGAATTGAATTAGATACTAAAATGTGTTCGCCTCTATAGCTTTCGCTAAAATTCTTAAAGTAAAAAAGATATGGAACTGGTGAACTGTTTTGATCGTTATAGAATTCATGATTCCAAAATGATGTGAAATTATTAATGATTATCAGCGTGTTAGGTCCATTGACTTCAATGCACTTAAAACATGTATCAGCATAGTAGTCATTCAAATAGACTCCTGCATTGTTAACCTTAATTCCGACAGTTCTGTTAGTCATAGGCATTATTACCGACCAAGGGTGATAATCGCTGATATACGTGGCACCCTGATTAATGATAATTCCGGTTTCAATATTAACCGGAACGAAATGCTGTAAACGGCAATCGGTAGCGTCGAATTGAATTCCAACGGTTCCCGTTGTCGAGATACTATTCAGCATCATAATATCAGCCATCTTAGAAATACCGTCTACTTTAATACCAACAGCATTATCGGGAAGGTTCTTAATACTAAATGTTCGTAAGATTAAACCCGAAGCTCTAATTCCAATGCTGGCTTTATTATTAAGATCAAAGCAGCTAGCACCGTCACCAATCATCGAAATAACTTTCAAATTAGATTCAAAATTCCAACTGTCTGTATAGAACATGGCACCCATGACTTTAGCCGCTTTAACGATAGCGCCATAAAAGTGTAAGCTACACCGATTAGTAATCTTGATGGTATCACTGATTAAATAAGTACCAGGTGGAAAAGCAATCCCGCCATCTGCATTGGTGTTAATTGCTTTCTGGATTGCAACTGTATCATCAGTTACGCCATCACCTTTTGCACCATATTCTTTAATCGTTGGCATATAGAAGTTGAGGCTCTCATCAGTTAAGACGTCATGACCCTTATACTGCATACTCCCGGTTACGTTGAGCTTGCTAAAAGTATTGAGACCGACCCACGTATTGTCGGTGCCAAGATGGCCCGCACTTAAATCCTGTGTAGTTGGATCTGGCTTAGCCTTTAGAGAATCCAGCCACTCTTTCTCGGTGCCAGCGAAGCCATTGTCCTTAGCCAGCTCATATGCTGACTTGCCAGTTGCACCTTTGAAGTTTCCACTAGCAAGTTGCCGCTGAATTTCAGCAGGAATGCGGTTGTAGATTTCTTGCATCGAAATCTTGGGAAGAACGGTTACAGATTTGCTTTCCGCGTCAGCAGATACAGTAAAGCCGACATACCCTAATGTTGGGTATTTTGCAACGGCTCCATCCACTTGTTTAACATGTACATCGAGCTGATAGTCACCAGTAGGCAAGTTACTAAGACCAGCCGTAGAAGGAACTTGAACATAGCTTTGACGATTATCCAGTTGAATTGTGGTAATAAGTTGTTCATCTTTATCCACAACATTGGCAGTGACCGTGTCATTACTTCCGAGAATCGCTTGCGTGTCTCCATCAAAAAGTAGATAGCTCCACTCGGGTAAAGCTGTATCACCTGCTTTAACAATATCCGGCGCATTATAATAGATTAGTTTTCGTAGGCTCATCTAATCAGCCTCCTTAAGCTTGCTGATATGGTTTTCCTGTAATTTCTTGATACTGTTCAGGAGTAATTTGCTTACACTGCAGATAAATATCAATTGGAAATCCCCATGCATAGATTCCTTTAACAAATTCTAAACTAAGCTTGACCATTGGCGTTACCTCCATTTGTCTTTAATTGTTGCTCAATATTAGTTAAGGCAATACTCATTTGAGCAACTGCTGTCCCTAGTTGCTGAACCATACCTTTTAGTGAAGGATCGTCACTAACAAGCTCTTGATTAATCGTTAATTTATCAAATTCAGGCCGACTGATCCCTACCCAAGCTGTTCCATTAAATTTTGGATTATACAGATCGCTATTTGGGACTTGAAATGTCTCGTTTTGCCCTAATTGATAGTTATTATCTACTAATTTACTATTGATGAAACTACCATCGTTGCCATACATAATTACAGTTTTCATGTTTATCCTCCTAATTACGATTGTTCGAAATAATAATGATTGAAATTCGTGCATTATGTGCTTTCTGATCTTGTCCCGAATAATTCTTAAAAGTAATGGTTCCGCCATTTGTACTAGGTGTTAAGTATGTTTGTTCAAGGGCACCATCTTCAACAGACCCAATCTGAAAATCCGTAGTGTTAATTCCTGGAATGTTAAAAACATCGATTGATTGGCCATTACTAATATCTGGCAATTTAACATAACCTTGAATAACAAACATTGTAATATCGCCAAGACCTTTCTTCGACCATTGAAGTGGCAACGTTGCATCTTTCTGTGTACCGTTTAGATAAACAACGTTGTCTGACCAATCAGTACTTCCAAATTTGCTAAAATTCTTATTAATTGCGTCATCCCAGTCTGGCTGGTTCTTAATAATTCTTTCCATATTAATCTTCCTTTGCTATTACTAAGTTATCATTCATATCAAATTGCGTTACTGTTGAGTTATCTACTTCGACACCAATACAGTTAATTCCGGAGGATACATATGCCCCGTTATTACCAAACGCTGCATTCCCATTACGAAAATTGAAGTCTTCCATGATTGAAAGCACCTGTTCAGCAGAAATATAGACTGAAATTGTATCTCGGTGGTCTCGAATTACTCGACAAACAATTTCCCGTACTGCACTCCCTCCAAACGGAGCATTTTCAATCCCGGCACCGTACTGATAGATAAAAGCCCGAACCCTTGGATATTTCTCTTGCATATTGGCTAAATGCAAGGTTCCTAGCAGATCATTAGGTGTGACATACTTTTGAACGTTTGGAATGGTAACAACTTGATTAGACTTAATCGTTCCTTCCAGAGCGTCCATTTGCGTTTGCAAGTTCTGCGCTGTTCGAAGTACCGTTTGCAATTGCTTAGTCCAGTCAGCTAATTGGTTCTGGAACTTCCGATTCATCTTGTTAATCAGATCATCATTTGAATTTTGAAGTTGCTCTTGAAGCGCAAGAATCTTATCTCGAATTGCATAGTACTCAGGAAGATAGTCCTCAGCCTTAATGCCATTCAAGATAGGATCTGAAACCACCTGAAAGTTGAATTCAAGAGTTGCAATTGACTGATGATCACGGATTAGCCGGAAAAACGAAGCCACATAGTTACCAGCGACTGCAAAAGCAGAAGCTGGAAGTGACATTCGACAGTTTCCTTCTTCGGGAGCACCAATGACTGTCATTACTGTATTGCCAACAATGCGATGCTCTCGATCTGGCAGAATGCCTTCCAAAATTAAATTTGCTCCAGAAAGATTAACCGGTCCCCCATCATGATTAGGCCGATTTTCAGCCCAATAACGTAGATGAACAAGAATTTGGTCATTATAGTCCCCTTGCCGGCCTTGGAAAATAGGTTTACCCGGATAAGCCACATCGTTTTGTGTCACTCGTCCAACATCTTCTGCGGCAATCAGTTTGCGTTCCTGACCGATATAAAACGTCATCTCTAACATTAGATCACTCCTTTCTCTTCTAGTATTTCTTTAACAACCGTTTTAATCGTACGTGGATCGCCCGCATACAGATGATTGATTCTTTGCTGTAATTCATTTTTAGTTTCAGTCAAATCATCAAATGTTGCCTTATTTTTCAGTGAGTCGTTGATTTTATTAATTTCTCCTTGAAGACCTTCGTCACCTTTTTTACGATCTGCTATTTCCTCAGACAGAGCTTGATGATCGTTGTGGTCTTCTTGCTCAATCGCCTTGAAATTCTCAATCATCTGGTTTCGCATCTCTTGGCCATCGAGTGAAATATCATGTTTATGTGGCACTTCAAAAGCCATAGCATCCCCTTCTTTCTGAAAAAGGAGCCGTTAATTACGACTCCTTTTCTTTTTCTTCACTTTTCTCAATTTTCTTGGTTTGTGGCTTGCCATCATTGCTTACAGATAATTCCCATAAGGTACCATCCGCTGAACGAAAAATAAATTTATCGAAAATCAACTCACTAATTCGACCTGCATCGGTTTCTTGATGAAAATGCCGGCCATCGGTTCCTTCCTGAACTATAAAAGTTTGGCCATAGTCTGGAGAATAACCTTTCCCGAACTCTCCCGTCTTTGAGTCAAACATTGGTTCGTCAATTACAGCACGTTGTACAATCGTTTCTTGATTATCCATTCTCTTCACTTTCCTTCTTAATGTTGATAGTTTGAATATCATCAAAGGTGACTGGTGGGGTAACTGTTTCTGGTTTCTTTGGTGCTTTATGCAATGCTGCATTAGCTTGATTTTCTCGGTTGTTCCATTCGTCAATCCCGAAAATCTTATTACCAAAAGTTACTGTATCAGTTTGTGTTGTGTCACGATCACGATACCGAGTGTAACTTTGAATTCTGACATTAACATCAATCCCATACCGATCACGCAAATACCCATAATTGCCGACTGCTATTTCATTCTTGATACCGTGTGAGAACGCATCTTTGAAAGTAATCCAGTCGGTTGTGTATTGTACGTCCGGGTAATCATGGACCTGTTTCTTTAATGCTGCCATCAAAGTATCTTGGTCGGTAATCGTGTCACTACTAAACGGATCAGCCCAAATCTTGCCCCACTTATCGTCAGCGGCCATTGGACTATCGTACTCACCCTGACAAGTGTATTGAGTAGTTGTGTCTGACGATGTATCAGTATCGCTACTAGAATCATCTGAACTATCATCCCTACCACCAACTTTAGCGGCCATCGCTGAATTACGAACAGCAAAATCCGGTGGCCATGCATTGATTGCTTGAATAACCGTCCCTCGTTCTGGATTAGCTGCCATTTCAAGTGTATTGCTATCAAGTGCTAGAGCTACGTGATAAGTTCTGCCACGTGCTCCCCAGAACAACATGTCGCCTTCTTGGTATGGTGGGCCAACTACTTGCCCTTGATATTCTTCGTAGGTTGTTGGCTGATGCATTGGAATACCGAAATGATTATAGATATAAGCAACGAAGCCGGAGCAATCCCAGCCACTTGGTGAATTACCACCCCACACATAAGGCACTCCAGCATATTGACGAGCAAAGGCGGCAATTTGACCACTTCCACCGCCTCCGCTTGGCGCTTGAACAGTATGGCCACCCCAGCCTTTAATTGTGCTAACACAACCAGCTAAGGGCTTACCTATACCTGCATTACCTGATCTGCCGGCTAATTCCCAAACGGCTGCCGCAGTGGCCTGTAGGTACAGCCGGCCAATTGTTCCTTTTCCATAATCTTGCTCCCATTTTGATTGCAAGTTAGGATCAGAGCTGATTGAACCTTCTGCAGCTGACCAGGCTGGATTTAACGTATCACTGTAAGCAATGCTTTTAATCCAATTACAAACAACTACTGCATCGTTATATGGGTCCCCATGTGGATATGACCAGTGATTAAGCCATCCCATATTAGAGTTCTGTTCTTGTAGTTCATAGGCAAAGAACCATTCAGGACTAATTCCAGCATTTTTAATTGTGTCGTACAGCCTATTGACGTCTACACCTCGTGCCTTGACCTTATCTGAACGATTAGCAAAGTCTTGAATCATTGCTTGTTTATTAACGCCAAAATCAGCATTAATCATTGACTTGGCAAAGCCCTCAACACTATCAAGATTACCGTTACCACCGTTATTCTGTACGTCAATCTGTTTACCAGTACCTTTAATTGCAGTCGTGATGGTTGTGTAGTCTTCGTTAACCTGTATTTTTGACGTATTAACCCTGTCAATGAACACAAACGAGTCCTCTTTACCAATTTCTTTTGCAAAGTGGATTGTGCAATTATCAAACCAGTATTCAATATCAAAAGCAGACGCAATGGAGCTTAGAATATCATCCCCATGTGCATTGCCTAGGCTGTCACTTCCAAAGTCGTGATCACTAATATTATCATCAATCGAATATTTGAACTTAGTACCACCCGTGAGCAAGTCACAGCAAGCTTTTAACGATTGGCTACCTGTTACTGTGTTCTCAATGTAATAATCATGCAGATCATGAGCAATATGGATAGTAGTAATCGCATATACCCGAAATCTTGCAGTAGGGACCGGATTAGAAGAAGCAATTCGGTATTGCTGGCCGGTTGTCGGATCAGTAATGATTACTCGGGGCATGATCATCTTTTCAGCGGCTTCATTTGCTCCATCACCGATAAAACTAAAGTTCATGGTAGGAAATGATTTAAGCGTATCAGTTACCGCCACATTATAAGCCTGGACAGTTGCCTCTTTGCCGGCCGGCGATCTAATTGGTAAATTCAGCATTTTAACCTCCTAATAATAAAAGCGAGTATCAAATTTAATCGTGAAGTTACTAGCTCCATCAATATGAATTTGATTCTCGCCTGTATAAAAGTCTAAGTAATTATGATCTCCAGCCATATAAAGCTGCTCATCATTAATTGTGGGGATGAGTCCTGTAATCACCACGTTATCTTTTGCAGACACGCTCTTGGTAATTTTAAGTGCTTGACCACTCGTTTTATTAGTAATGGTAAAGCCGTTTGGTGCATCCCCATTAAATTCAATTGTGACCGGGTGCTCATCTGCAGTTAATGGAATAACTCCCGCATTATAGAAAACAAAGTCGCTCTGATTAGTGAAAGTATATTGCCACTTATGGCTAAATAACTTCATTCCTAATCCAATACCTTTACCACTCGCTAAGTCGTACTCTTGTGTAGTAAAGGAGCTTTCCGCATATCCAGTCGGACAATCAAGGTTAATCTGCACGTTAGAAGCTCGCCAAAAAGAATTGTCACGACTAACTGAGGCCGTTTCAGCATAGACTTTCCAGCGAATATCCTTGGCGGCGACATCATAAACATAAAAAGGGTCATGACTTTGCAAGAGTCGATTGAGTTTCATTCTCTGCAGAAATAAGTCGTTAGGATCCGTAGCAAGTACATTAAGTGTTAAGGGGATGACTAGCTGTTGAGCTTGAACATCTGTAAGAGTTGCTCCATAGTTTCCAATTTGTTGATAGGTATAGTTATATGCGGTTGTTGGTGGGTCAAACTTCTTTACACGAAAGCCCATTTTATCAAGATCATATATTGTCCCATCTTGCTTTTGAAAAATAATGGTACTCACTAATAGACACCTCCTAATGGTTGGCCGTTACCAACCGGCACAGCACCACCAACGCCATTAATAATAACTTCGTGGCTACGCATTGCTTTCAATGTTGGGTAAACGGCCCGGCTAACTTGTTTACTGTCAATATTCATTGTGATATTAATGTTTCCATCAACACGTGGCTGGGCCTGTTGAGTATTTGAAGTAGCTTGAACATGATTATTACCTGTACTAATAAACGGCAACATATTATTGGCTGACTGCTTAGCTTCGTTGATAATCTTACTCAAATTGCCGGCAAAGCCATTAGGGTTAACTTTGGCCCGTGCTTCAATAGCTTCGGCAATATGGTCTTCGGACGTATCACGAGCTGGATTAATAGCAACTTCTGGTTCACCTGGTACTTCGCCGAAAATTGAGAGCTTATCAGCCCATCCCCCATTAGCATAGCCATGTGGTGACCAACCTCTTCGTACTCCAATTGGTGCTAAATCTGATCTCCATGTCCTATCAGCTAATACGGCCATAATTTGGTCCACAGCACTATGAACATTACTGTGGCCACTTGGTAAGTGACGAACTGCCGCTCCCCAAGTTCCTAGCTTAAACTGAAATAATCCAATTGGCCGGCCGGTTCCATCATGGTCATCAATCCCACCGCCTTGTGCAGGATTAACAGTAGATTCAACCATTGCTTGCCAGTACAGACGTTCAATATCAGAAGCGGACAGCGATTGATGCATTAATGCAGCCGCAACTTTAGCAGCTTGAGCAAAAGCACCTTTTGACATCTTTCCTTGGCCACCGCTAAAACTTTCAAGAAATTTATCCAGGGCTTTCTTTAAGAACGAACTTCCGGCTTTACCACCAATTTCAGTTTCTTGTTTACTTTGCAACTGCATTAACCATTTAGGATCAACAGAAGCAACAGCACGGTCAATCCCTAGTTTTTTCTTGAACCAACTCCAAATTTCTTCGGCTCCTTTACCTACTAAATCCAGAGCGGCGTCTAATGCATTATCAGCCTTATCAAGCGCTCCACTTACAAAGTCCTCAATCTTGGCACCGGTACCCTTTGCATAACCGGGTATTTTGCCACCATTTAAGGCTAATGCTGTCTTAGTTTGCGCATTGGTAAGAATTGATGTACCTGCTGACAAGTAGCGTAATTCAGGACCATTCATCCCCAGCATTTCATAACCCTTAGGCGTATGTGCTAGTTCTGGTCCTTCTTCACCAACCATCGCAAGTTGATTATGTGGCAATGCACCAGTCCCAACAGCATACCCGCTAACTTCCGGCACGTGTACGCCGGCATTAAGTGCTTTGAAGAAGCTATTAAGACTCTTAATAAATCCATTCATGGTACCTGCAGTCTTTTTCTGACCACTTGATACATTTGCATTGACCAAGGTATATTCTTGGCCGGCTGCTGCACCATGTGACATCGCTTGATTATTAGCTGCAGCAATTACTTCATCTTTTTGCTTATTTACTTCGCCAGTTACCCTTTTATGTTCATCACTGGCTTTTTTAGTTGTTTTATTGTACTCATCATCAGCAGCCTTAGTTACACCATCACGCTGAGCCTTAGCATCAGCCACAATTTCTTTGTACTTCTTTTTTGAAATAGTATGGTGTTCTTTATATTCCTTTTCCGCAGTCTTAACAGTATCCTTGTACTCTTTTTCAGCCTCTTTAACAATTTCATCCCTGGCTTTTCGGGCTGGTTTAACCGCAGCGTTGTACTTTTGATTAGCCGCCTTTTGCGTAGCTTTTAAATCCTTCATATCAAGTTGGCCACGCTTTTTTACTAATTGCTCATAAATTTTTTCTTGAGTATTAGCTCCTTGTTTTACATAACTGGTAATTTTCTTATTAGCATCAAGTTGATCTTTATACTGTTTTTTCACATAAGCAGCCTGGGCCTTTTGTAGCTCTTTTTGTTTTTGCTTTTCTGACTTATTAGCATCGTTTTCAATTTTAGAAACTTTAGCGTAATAATCGTTGGTGTCCTTCCGCATTTGCTCAAGGACCTTTTTACGTTGTTTAGCAGCTGCATCATCACTTTTAATTTTCTTTTGATCATTTTCTTGTTGCTTTTTAAGAGCTTTGTCTTCTTCTGTTTGGGACATCTTACCGTTTTTTACAAGAGCGTCTAAATTCTTTTTAGATGCTTCTTCGTCCTTTTTATATCCATCAGCCTTTTTCTTATAGTAAGAATCGACTTTTTTACTCATTTCGTCAAAATACTTATCCGTCTTTTGCTGAGCCTTTTGGATACTTGCAGAATCAACGTCCATCCTAAGAACGGTTTTATTAACCTTATTAATGCTAGGCGTTAGGTCTTTATCCATAGCCTTATTATCAGTTGAAGTCTTATATTTAGTATTAACAGTAATTGGGTGAGCTTTAAGGTGTTCATCAGCACCTTTTCCTATTGCCTCACCTAACTTATTTCCTGCCCAAGATCCGACAGTACCTCCCAAAATCCCACCGACTGTAGTTCCAATTCCAGGAGCAATCATCGTACCAATTGCAGCACCTAAAGCTTTACCACCAACAGCTCCACCAAGCGCACCAGTTATCCCGCCTGTTTTTTCAGCAATCGAGTTATTGCTAAGGAGCTCTGAACCAGCCATTACGGCTCCAGCGGCATATGGGGCAGCTCTTACCGCACGACTACCGACGGTCCTTAACATCCCCCGAGCGCCGGTACCTGCGACAGCACCGCCAACATCTGCCGCCGTATCAGCTGCCGTCTTTGGACTAGGTACCTTATCTCCAAGTGGATTAGCTCCTGCAGTTTGATTAAAAGCCATCATGGCTAGCTTTGCTTCACCTAAGGCAGCGATAAAGTTAAAGATACGCTTAGTAGCAAAGATACCAACCATCACGCCCAGCAGGGTCTTGGCAATGCCTGTGTGGCTTGCCATGAAGTCGAATACGTTTACTAGGCCCTCGGTAAGGTCGGCCACCATTTTAGTGATACCGTTGATTGCGTTTGTAATCCTCTTTTTACCAATTCGGTCAATCACCTTGTCCATCGTGGTAATGATTTGAGCTTCTAAGTTACCAACTGCCCCTTCAAAGGTTTCGGTCGACTTAGCGGCTTCTTCAGCACCCTTAGTCGTACCTAGCTTCTCAATCGCATCAAAGAACTCACCTGCCGTAATTTGGCCCTGAGCCATCGCGTCACGGAAGTTACCGGTATAAGCACCGTTATCCTTCATAGCTTTCTGTAATGGACCAGAAGCCCCAGCAATGGCATCGGTAAGTTGATTCCAGTTTTCGGTCGTCAATTTACCGGCCCCGGCTGTTTGGGTCATTACCATTGCAACAGACTTAAAGGTTTCAGCATTACCTCCGGCCTGGGCGTTAAGGTTACCAGCGGCTTCGGTAAGTCCCTGGTAGCCCTTGATTCCGTTAGAAGCTAATTGGGCAGAGGTGTTAGTGATATCACTAAGGTCATACACGGTCTCATCAGCATACTTTTTGACTTCCTTGGACGCTTTTGCAATTTCTTCTTCGCCGTACCCACCAAGCTTCATTGTTTGCTTGAACTTATACATAGCGTCCGAGGTTGCAATTGCCTCGCCAGCGATACCGTGTAAGTATCCGATAATTGAATTAGCACCGGTGGCTAAAAGACTACCAACGAAGGTCCCTTTGATGATGTCTTTTAAACTGATAAACTTCCGTTCGGTCGTATCAGCCTCGGCTTGTAACTTCTGCAAGGTGGGGGATGCTTGATCATTAAGCTCCAACTTAGTAAGCACATTCGCCGGAACTTTGCGCAGTTCTTCTTCGTAGTTGATAACCTCACCTTTTTGAGCCTTAGCAATCAGCTCTGTTTTTTGCTCCTTAGGTAGTTGTTTTAAAAGCTTATCGAAGTTCTCAATCCCCTGGATCTCGGCTTGTGAGATAAGTTCAGTCCTAACCTTTTTAGGAATTCTAACAGTCTTTTCCTTGAACTCATCGACTTTGGCGTTTGCGTCATCGGTATCAGCGTCAACCTTTGTCTTAACCGGCTTTTTCAGCTCATTATCAATCTTCGCATGAGCGTCTTTAGCATCATCAATCGCCTTGTCGGTACTATCCTTGATTGATTGTTCGGCTTTATCACCAGCGCCCTCACCGATGTTTTTAAGGGCTTGGTCAATCTCTTTTGCAGTCTCCTGGGCCTGTTCCTTGTGCAAAATGACATCAATATTAACTGTGCTATCAGCCGCCACTTGCATCCCCTCCTTTCGTTAAGACTTTGCAATGGCTATGAGCATGTTACCAAAGTTAGCAATCTGGTCCTGAACAGCTTCTTGCGTTTGATCATCTTCTAGGGCGTACCGTTGCTGAGCTCGAATCATCTCTTGTTGAGCCTTGCCTTCTAGCTTAGTCACGTCTTCCTGCCTAATCTGAACAATGCGCATGAAGTAAGTCTTAGGCCCTAGGCCCGCAAACAGCGCCTTGAACTGGTCCCAGTGCATCTTCTGCTTCTGATACAGCAGGTCAATCCCGTACTGCTCATAGAAGCTGGCATAGATGGCCTCTGCATCTTGTTTGAACGAATAATAGCGGGGACTGGTAACATTACCCTCAGCCTCGCTATCATCCCCATCAGCGCTGATGTATGGATCCTCATTGAGGTAACGGCTAATCACCTTGAACGCCTCAATCTGAAATTTATCGTCAGCGTTGATCTCCTGGGAGTCGAAAAACATCTGAAATGCAACAGCCACCTTCTCCTCATCGCTGAAATGATCATCTTCCAGTAACTCATAGAAGCTTAGTACCGTGTCATAGGCAAGATTAATGCGGTAGGTGTGACCACAATACTCAAATTCGTTATTGAGCCCAGTCGGATTACTTCGATCGCTTCGAGTTAGCGTCAGCATGTTTCTTCACCCGCTTCTTGCGCCCGGTGTATTGGTCAATGCGGGCTTGGTGCTTTTGACGCTCCTGTTCCTTAGCAGTACCGTCGAGCTTTTCTTTGGTTTCCCGCAGCACTCGGAGTGTCTCATACAGAGCATATGACTGCTGATTATAATAGTCATAGATGCTCTTACCGGCACCCACCTTGCCTAGGATCCCATCAAGGGCCTTTTCAACGTCAAGAATAATCTGCTTGAAGCGGTCGTTAAGGTACTTCTTGCGTTCGTCAATGGTCATCTCCTCGAATTCGTCACTCTGATTGTTCGTTTGTTCATATAGGCCACCCATCTCAACCTGTAAGTCCCGAAGTACCCGGTCCATCTCATCATTAAAGGTCACATTATAGGTTTGACCACCAATGATCACTTTACGTTTGAAATTAAAACGAAACTTCTCATCCAGGTTCATGTTAATTGCAGACATTATGCATTCCTCCTATCGTCTTACGTCACTCGTCTCTGTTTATCAAATTAATTAAACTTGTGGGTTGTTATTAGGTGTTGGATTGTTTGCATCCCCATTATCAGTTCCAGCAGGGATGTACTTAGGCTTTCCGTTAAATACAAGCGTTACACTGAAAGTTTGTTTTGCTCCTGGTTGTCCACCAAATGGAGTTTCGTTCGTTAGCGTTACACGACCAACAACCGTATTTCCTTGAGCATCAACGTACTTAAACAAGGTTTTTAAGTCGTCCCCAATGCTGAGGAATTTAGAGGCTAGATAATCTTGTGCTGGATCACCATAAACTCGGTGGCCAGCAAGAACGAATTGAATCCGCTTGGAGGTAACATCAGCAGTTCCAAATCCTTCACCATCATAATATTCATCGTTAGCAGTTGTAGGATTATCGGACGGTGTAATGTTGTTAATTCCTGCCGCTAGTCGTTCCCATTTAGCCTTGTTATAGTTATCAACATCTGTTTCACCGTCAACAGCGATATAAAAATTATTTCGCCAGTTCAGAATAAACTTTCCAATTTTTGCTGGTGCGTCTGTATCAGCCATTTAAATCATCCTTTCTCGTTAAATGTGTCTACCGTTACTTTAAAATCAAGAACATACGTCACTTCTCCACTTGTATCAGCCATTGTAGGCTGCGGAAATGACACAATATCCAATTTATTAAAAATAAAAGAGCCGTCCTTAGACACGACTCCATAATCATTGTTACCAAGCACATCAGCAATCTGCCATAGCACCTGGTTAATCATCCCCTCATCATCACCACGCATTGCAATTTCCATAAAGAATTGCTCAGTCTTATTCCCACCGTAATCTTCCTCAATCACACGGGAATTAGGCAATGCTTGCAGGCGTAGTTCAGGACTATGCTTGCCGTCAATATAACCCAAATAGAGCTTTACGGGTAATTCTAGGGAGTTGATCTGGTCTTTAATTCTTTCCTTTAGATCCATCTGGGTCACCTTCATTTGGTCCATGCGGTACAAACGTAGGAACGTGTTTACCCTTAAAGGAGTTAGCAACTATTCTGTGCCAATCATCCCCATATATTGATTGAGCTTTTAAGTCCCATCGTTTCGTAGCTTGTTCATGAATTGCTGTCGTGTAATTAGTTACTGGATGGCCATTTACCATTCCATAAAACTGCGCTTTAGCATACGGAGCATTATAAACAATCGTTCGCTTGTTTCCGTCTAAATGAACCGTATTCGCCATGTGGGGATGATATTTGCCACTATACGGAACAAATTGGTCCATATCATCCATCATTTGATTAGCTAAGTCTTCTGTTGCTTTACCAAATGCATCATCGTTAAACATTTGAGCCAAGCTTTTTCCCTTAAGAAATACTTGAACACTCATTAAAGCACCTCCAACTCATAGGAGTACACCTTGTTACTATAAGGCTCTCGGTTATCCACAATATTTGTAATTGTGTAGTCCCGGTTTTCAAAAGTAAGGTGGTTCCCTATCCAATCTGGTGTGATCTGGGGCAACGGATCCGAAATTTGCGCAAATAAAAAGACAATCGCATTTGCTGTGATTGTCCGGCTATTATTTGAACCCGAATAAATTGTTTGCGGTTGTACCAGTACGTTATTGATTGGCATATTAACCGTTTTTTGTTTACCGTAATCGTCCTCTTCACCGTTTGCAATATGCAAAATAATAGATTGATTACATAGACGTTTAGGAATGCGTGGAAGCATAATCATCACTCCCTCGGCCACGATATAGCAATCCATAGTGTGCCAATAAGCGGTAAGCCTCTTTGCAAACACCGTGAATCATTCCATCACTAACAACATGATTACTTGGCTGTAATGATAGCCGGCCAATAGAAATGCTATTAAAATCATCCCCGTTAGAATATGAAGCAGTAATTCCTGTCTGATTAATAAAATCAATCTGCTCACAGATAGCCGTTTTATAAGCATCAACTCGCTTTAAGTTAGGATCTTCTTCAATTGAATGATCCTGATAGAAGTAGTCAATTATCCCATCCACTGCTCGTTGCGCTTGGTGTTCGATTTTCTCAAATCCCTCAGCATTAGTAATATCACTAAAGCCCAGATCGGTGTAATCAGTAAATGTTAAATGTGCTTCATACTTCATTAATTACCACCACCATTTACTAGTGCTAAAAGGTCCGGTTTAGTCATTGTGGTTTGATACTTAATTCCATGAGCGTCAAGATAAGCCTTAATCTGATCTACCGTTTGGATCTCCGTTGGTTTCACATCCCCAGTGGGGTTAAATTCCCCGCTTTGATTAGTTTGCGGGGCTAAGCTTTTGGGTCCGGCTTTGGATCATTACTTGCTGTTGAAGAGGATGGACTAGCAGCAACATAGATAGACTTCTTAGCGTTGTCGAATACTAAAATATCGTAGTATGACAAGCCTTTAATGGTTGTCCGGTAACCTGAACGGTCAGTTGAAGCGTCTAAAACGTCCACTGTATCGTACTTAACAATTGGTGCCAGTGCATAGAGTGGTACTGCCATAAAGTTGACAGTATCAGTAATTGTTAAGCCAGAAATACGACTCTTGGCACAAGTAAGAATTGGCACACCGCCGTCAAGTTGACCAACACGGCGATCAATACCGTTGATTTGCTGAGTGTTAGTAGAGAAATTCTTAGTAACGCCCTTTGCGTTCTTCAATGCACGATAGTAAGCAGAGGAAGCAAAAATAACGTATCCACCTGGAATCTCATGATCGATCATATATTGTTCAAGATCATCGTAAGCATCAAGCGCATTGTCACTGGTAATTGTATCGGTAACGAGTTTACCACCGTTTTTAGCAGTGTCATAAATCTTTTGTGCTGCAAACTTATCACGATGAGGAACAGTAATTAAGCGTTGGTGTTCACGTACAACGTTTGCCACTTGGTAAGCACCGTTTTCAGACATATCAAGTTGATCAAGGTCATAACCAATCCAATCTTCTTGGCTTAGTTCAAATGACTCTTTGTCAACGCTAACGTTATGCCGTTCATTGTCACCATTTCGCTTGTATTCTTCTGCTTCGGCAAAACCTGAAAGCTTGTTTACTCGTACAGTATGTACACCAGTAAAATCAGCAGCAGTAATTGACTTAGCGCCACCGGTTAAAGGTTGCCAGATTTGGGAATCGGCGGCAAATTCTTCATCAATAGCAGTTAAATCCTTTTGATCTAAAGCAATCATTTAATATCCTTCTTTCTTTATTCATTAGCTTCTTGCATTCGCTGAGCGATTCGATCAACAAGCCCATCCCCAGAATTATTATCGCTATTGCTAAACTTATTACTCAATGTAACGTTTGGCTTAGGCTGATCAGCTTCAAATAAGAAGCTGTTATCCTTCTTTACTGCGTCTAATTGTTCTGATAATCCATTCAATGAACCGTCATCGTTTACACTCACTTTTTCCGTGTCGATCAATGGAAGCACGGTCTTAATGTTCTTAGCCTTTGCATCACGTAAAGCACCTTCAATTTTGAAGCTCTTATTTTGCTTTGCTAATTGATCTTGGTAGTTCTGCTTAGCCGTTTTATTTTCATCTTGTAACTGCTTGATTTGGCTTTGAAGCTCTTCGTTGTCCTTAGCCGACTTTTTCAATGTGGTTAATTGTTCATCACGATCATCAATTTGCTTTTGCAAGCCATCTCGTTCACTAGTTAAACCACTGATTTTATCGTTTAAGGCATTAACATCTTTACCATTTTGGGCCATTACAAAATTAATTTGCTCTTCGCTAAGGCCATGTTCCTTTAATTCTTCACGCTTCATTGCGATCGCTCCTTTACGTTAATTGTTGACGCAGATACGAACTGCGAGAATTGATTGCAAACTAAAAAAGCAGTTTTACGACTTACTCAGGTCGTTCAAGTTCAATACTTTCAATCTTTTTTAGTAATTCGGGGATGATTTTTATATCATCAATCTGGTTTAACGGTGGTAATGAAAGGTCTAAGTGCAATTTCACCATGCTACCAGCTGAAGAATCGATATTAATATTCTGAACATGAGGGCTTACTAAGTCCGCTACAGGTTCGCCATCAAAAGTTTCAATATGTTCTTCCATCAACATCACGTCCTTATCTGTTCTCTATCATAATCACGCACAAGTATTTCTTTCCCTTTATCCTCGTTAGTTGATTCAATAAACTGCCGTAATTTCGCCTGTCGTGCCCGTATGAGCGTTTTAGCATGATTTACTTGTTCTTCATCATCTAATTGCTTAGCGGCCTCTAATCGCCGTTTGGCATCCCTGATTGAGCGTTCTTTTGCTCGTTGTTGCTGAACAAGTTTTCCGTTGGCAATCGCTTCTTTCGGATCATACTGTGGCTGATGGTTCGTGTTAACTCCTGGACGATACGGAAAAAGGACGTGCGTACAGTTTACGCCTTGAGTTCCTCCAGGTGTCCCATAACCGTGATTGTAAATGCTATCGTACTTATCGTTATAATTTGGACTTCCGGGCGGCACAATATTAACAACGTGACCTTGAATCCAGGCACACGCCGGTCGACTATTAGGGTGACTGCTCATTAAGGCTAAATGTAAATCATAATCTTTCATCCGTTGTAATCGCAAGGCATTATATGTCCGATTAACAGTGGTATTAACTACCAGCTTCGTATAACCATCAATCGACCAGTTATGGCCACCCTTATCGACAAGTCTGGTAGGCAAGCCACGATCAACAATGTGGTAAATAGCCTGCTTAACTGCCCTGTCGTGTGTCATGGTGCCCGACAATGTATTTAACGTAGATTCCGTTAATATTTTCCTATACGCTCGTGTAACGGCTGATGTGCCATAATTACGAGTAACCAAGGATTCATTGACATTATTACTTAAATCAGTCCAAGTCTGGTCAATTAAAGCGTCTAAAACATTCATTGTTTCTTTTGAGACTGGTTTATCCTCATCTGTAAAATCTTCCAATTGATCATCAATTTCATCAATAATTTTCAAGCCATGAAACTTAATTAGATCAGTGATTGCCTGTTTGCTAATTCCATCAGCATGAGCAACTAGACTTACAGCTTTACGATTAAGCATCCCCAACTTTTGCAGTTGCTTAACTTGCCACGTTACTACATCATCCTTGCTAACATGCTTATAATCACCGCTTTTTATCGTGTCGATAATCACATTAAAGATTTGACTTTGTAATTGTGAGTACAAGTCAATCAGTTTTTGACCATCTTGTGCAAAGTTATCACGTGCAGTCATAACTATTCAGCTCCCGTATCTTCACCATCAGGCCCATACGTTTCTTCTTGGGCGTTTGAACTATACTCTGGTTGCTCCTGCAAAGACTCTTGAACCCACTGTGAGGCCTCATCTTCACTAAGTCCAAAGTTGCGAATAAGGTATTGTTTCTTAGGCATGATTCCAGCACTAACAAGAGCTAACTCATCAGCTTTCTGTTTATCCTTGTCAATAAATACCCCATCATCAAAGTGAACAGACAATTTAAGCTCATTGTCAGCGTCAAACTGGCAACGAGCTTTATTATCACTAAAAAATTCAGGCGTACTTGCTACTTCAAGAATTGCAGTAACTAATTGATTAAGAAATAACTCCACTTGGGTTAGATAACTTGACCTTGTTTGATAAGTGGTTGAATTCTCACTAACTACTTCTGTCGCCGTTTTTACACTTTGGCCATCAAAAGAAAATGTGCCGGCACTGAATCCTGTCTGTTCTTCAAACTCACGTAAGAAGTAATCAATGGCCTCTTTATACGATGCTGTTCTAATATCACTAGTTAAATCAGTAATAGTCATAGACTCATCCCCATAGAAGGCTTCGTAAACGTCCATATCAGGATCAAATCGAAGGGGATGTGATTCATCTGCTGTATTATGGCCATAAACTGTCCCAGGGCGTAACATTTCTGCTGGCACAGCAATCCGGCGCTTACCCATTCTTATTTCGTGAACAAACTCGTCATGGGTCCGATTAATTGCATCAATAACATTTTTTGAATTATCAACAATTCCCATCCCCAACGGACTATCAAGGTCTCTATTATTTGCTCCTGGAGTTCGGAAATAAGCAAACAACGGCTTTTTAATTACATCATGAAATGTGATAGTTTCCTGCATCCCCGGATAAATGCGACTAAGGGATACTTGATTACCTACGACTTCACTATCTGTTGATCGGTATAGTTCGTTAGTAATGATATATGTTTCTGGCCCGTTCCATTGATGAAACTCTAACAAAGTGTAATAAACAGTTTGTTTGTTCTCCACTCGAGTAGAGCGACTAGCGAACACACATTCACTAATATTGTCTGTATTAGTACGTAATGGGTAGAACTGAGTAGCGTTAGCCCAGGCAATACGAATATTATCTTGATCATCAACATATGGCCGAGCTGCTAAACCACCTAATGCAATTCCAGTCTCGAGATGCTGCTCAAATTGTAAATTAAAATGGTTAGCGTCTATGATCCCTGCTAAAAGTTTATTCAATTGAGGATCATCTAATGACAATTCACATTGCTCATTAAAGATAATGGATGCTAAACGTTTTGAAGCCAATTTCGTGACATTTAGCGTATTCATTTTACGGTGACGCTTTACTCCATAGCTATTTCGATAATGCACTAATGGTAAGTCATCCCGATAATACTTTTTAGCAAGTTGAATACGATTATATTCTGTCTGTTTGATTGCTACTCGGTCATCATCCGTGATCTGGTTTAAACTTTTAATCATCCCCAGCTTAACGCCTCCTTTCGTCAAGAAATTACGTATTGTCGATAAGAAACTCACATCTTCACTTCCTTACCACTTCAAGCCTAGCTCCCGTTCATTATCAACACATAGGTACATAAAGGCATCACAACAATGATCATCCTCTTTAATAACTTTTGGATCATCACTTTGCAATGTTTTCTCGTCCCATTGATATTTGCGATGTTCAGCAATAAAAATATCATTCTCACTACGTTTCAGGTAATAAAAGCGCCCTTGTGCTAATAAATCCTGCACCCGGTCAATCATATTTACCTTTTTCAGCTTATTTACTTTGTGCCAATGGGTCCCAAAGTCGTTATAGAACTGATTATCAAGAGCACCTTCTGCAGAGTCAATAGTCATACGTGTAGGCTGTTTTCCAATCCAATCGGTAACTTTGTCAATGAAGGCTTTCAAATCCCGTGACAGCTCACTAGGTGGCTTCTTATGCGTTTTTCCCTGCGGACTGTAGTAATACGTATCTAAAAGAATGACATTACCCTTTTTAGTCAATCCATAAGCACCACAAGTAGTTGCTGAAACCTCATGACCCGTATCAACTGAATAATACAAGTTCGTTATGTAATCATCTTCGGGGAGCTTATCAATTGCTTGGAAGTTATCCATGTTATAAACATTTGTTCCTAATCCAACGACTTCACCTAAGTACATCCAACGGTAATAATCAAAGTCATTACTTTTTACCGTGTTAATTTCGTCAATATAATCTTGTGACAAGATATTGGGAAGCGTAACGTCCTCATAAGTTGAATGATCAACGTACCAATTAGACATCCCTTCTCGTTGTGTAACCCACTCATTAATCCATTCGTAGGGATTTTTAGGCGGATTGTAACTGTAATACGTTACAACATGAGCGCCTGGTGGTAGTTGCTTACGGGTAAATGATGCACGGACAGTATCAACTTCTTGCCAGGAGTCAAATTCTGCTAATTCTTCAAACCATAAATAGCGAACATAACCCTTAGCGATCATCATTGACTTTAATTTCTGTGGATCATCAACCCCGCTAAAATAAAAAGCCGTTCCGTTACGTTTATCAACGATTCGGTATGGAGATTTTTTGAATTCAAAAATGCTATCCACATGCAGCATGTAAATAGCCCATTTAATCTGCTCATAAACGGATAGCTCAATAGTATTAGCAACCTTACGCATAATTAATACATTAGCATACTTATCTTTTAAGAAGTCCATCACTAGCTGCAGACTAATTACAGATGATTTAGTAGAACCACGACCGCCCTTAAAAACTTTATTAAGGGATGAGGAATACAAAATATTAGCAAAGTGAGGACATATCATTGTGTTAGGATCAACTACTATCGTTTGCATTCTCTTCACCTTTCTTCAATGGCAAAAACTTAATCATTAAGCCATCATTTGCATTCTCACTTACATTCAGCCTATCAAGCAAGACCTGCATAGCTTTCTGTTTATCATACATTTCAATAACAGGCTCGCCCTTATCAATCCGGATACTTTTGATGTTCGATGTATCAATCATGTTGCTATCTTTTAGTTCTATGACGTTTTCATAATAGAAAGCTTGTTTACCTGTTTCCGGGTCAATTTTAGGTACATAACGAAAACGCCCACCAGCGTCTTCATATGGTCCCTTTTTATCCCGGATTTTGGAAAATTCTAAATGTTTTACAGTTCTAAATGACAATACATCAGCAATATCACTAGTTGCTTGTTGCAAATAGCCTTTTAATATATCGTTAGCAGTTACATACAAGTCTTTTGATTGTTGCTTTTTGAGTGCAGAAAGATATTTCTTGATGCAAGCATTAGCAAGCAAACGAGGTCCATTAGTATGAGCTGTGGTGTAGTTGCCACCGTATGCTTGCTGATAAGCCCAGGTGGCGTTGTACCGTTGCAAATAGTACAAGCAGAAAGCTTTCTGCCGGTCATTTAATTCATCGCTATCAGGTAAATCAGGAACCGGCAAAGAGGGTGCAACTTTTTCTTTTGTGTGCACACTTTTCTGTTTAGGGTGCAACCTTTTAGTGGCTTTGGGTGCTCCTCTTGACCAACCATTGCGCTTTTTCCACGATTTAACAGTATTGATTGATACTTCATACTTAGCAGCTATATCTTTATATTTCATTCCGGCTAAGTAGTCTTTCTCAGCCTTCTCTTGCTTTGTCATGGCATATCACCACACCACCTTCCTCCAAACAAAAAAGCCCCCATACATGGAGACTTTACATCAAGGCTTATTTTCATTGATTGTTGCTACCGTATTGAGCCTTGAAATGCAGATAGAAGGATTTGAACCTCCACCGATGGGCTATTGCCTCCCATCAGCCACCAGTATCCGCATAAAAGACTAGTACTTGGAATATTTCTTAGTTTTTTGAGAAGATTCATACGTACATCCATCGCAAAAGTACTTCATTGTTAAATTTATCACTGGTAAGTAGATAAGCACTAGTCTTAAACATAAATAGCTATTTACTGGGAATGTTGCTGTTTCCATAAGCAGCTTCCCTACGTGGATCATGGTCTCTGCCACCATCTGCCAGCTTACAGTTTCCTGTCTTCTTGCTTTCCACACGACTTTTAACAAGCCAAGTTACGGTACACATGTGAGTATACGTACCAAAACAATTTATTTTCCGTGGGGTTGTCGTTATTTTTTCGACAATACAATAATACATCCCCAATGTTCCTATTTTGTTCCCGAAACGTTCCTATTTTAGTCCTAATTTGTTCCTGTTTTGTTCCTGTTTTGTTCCCGTTTTTTCATCATCATCGTTATTAAACTTAAGAAATAAGGGGAGAATCTCTAAATTACAGTTCATTTCCATTGAAATCCGATCACATGCCTCAGCAAATTCTAAACGAGCAATTTTATCAGCATCACTATAGGATGTATGGCCCAAGTGATGATTGATGTGTAATTTTGTTTCAGCGACCGTTAACTGCTTGACATAGTGCCAAGTAAGAATATCTTGACTTCCAAGGCTACAAGCGCTAATTGCTTTCTCAACAGCTCGCTTTGCTCTGGCGCATTCACCATAATAAATCATCATTTTTTCAGAGCTGTTTCCTTTTCTTGAACCCCGAATACCAGTAACATCCCCAGCCTGTGCTTTAATTCCATCCATCCAAGCATTTCGACAGATTTTCGGATACTGTTCTTCTTTGATAAAAAAGTTACGCACATTTTTTATAGTTGCCTTTTCATTTAGATCTGGAACTAACCCCACGATATTTCGCTCCCCTATGATATAATTATTTTGTTTGAATAATATCTAAGAGGCACTCTCACAGTAGAGCGTCTTTTTTTACGCTTTTTAACGCAATTTAACGCTCTTTATAAGTCAATCAACATCATCGCATTTCTAGGATTTTTTAAGCGTTCTGGTGTCTTAGATCGAATTGAATATAGATATTTCAAATTCATGTGTTGATTTGTAGCTATTTCTTTATATGTACCAACATCAATAAATTTGTCCCCTTTGTACAAGGCAAAAACGTTATTACTTGCGTGTCTCATGTCTATTACCAAAAGACTCTTAACAGCAACAAGATAAAAAGCCCAAAAACTGCTTGACCAATCATTTGCCTATCAAAGCCACACAAAAGTTCAGTGATAATAATTGCTGTGAAGCACAAAAGCGGAAGTGTTTTTATTAAGTCTTTAATCATTTCTTTTCCTCACGTTTTAACTTATGTTCCTTTCGTTGCTGACGCTTTTTTCGTAGGCGATTTTTACTTTTCTTCTTGAACTTCGCCATGTTTAATTACCTTTCTTGGCATAATGACTGCTCGGGGATGATCAATTGCATATCGTTGAGCATCGTGTAATTGATTAAATACACAAATTAGGTCAAACTTCCCATATTCGTCTAATACCACGTCCTTAACTACATAGACAACTCCAATATCAGCTTGCTTATTAAATTCATCCCCAGCAATTGCTTTAATTCCTGCTACCTGTGCTGCATTAAACAGCATTCGGCTAGTAGCTTTAATCCCGCTACCTGATTCAGAGTAAACTACCTCGCCATCGTATCTAATCATTTTGCTTTAATCCTCCTAAGCTGGATCGAATGTTTGCCACATACTTTCTTGATCCTTAGCCTCATCAATGCGTTGAAGCAGGACATCAGCATAAGCAAACATTATATTTTGTTGAATAATTAGTAATCGTTTTTCCTTGGCTTCAAGGTCCACATAATCATCTGTTTTCATAAACTTTTCAATTTTGATTATCTTCTTAGTTAACTCCGTATGTTCTTTAGTCAAACTGACATACAATTCACTTGCACTTTTCATCAATCTTCCACCTCAAAGCACTTGTTCTCTTGCTTATCATAAACATCTAAATAAAGCTGCTTCTTATCACCGTTGTATGTGACGTCGTAATAATGTTGATCACATGGATCAGAAACACCTAATAATGCTTTGTGATTTTGTAATATTTTCGTATACCAAGCGACAAAAACTTTTGGTGAGTCGGGAAACGCAGCAAAATTATTGATTATTCTATCCCTATAGTTTTCAAAGACTTTCGCCTTTGCTACTGCAATAAATTCTTCGTTGGTCATTATTCTTCCTCCTCATTCAGTGATCGTCCACAAAACATACAAAAATCAAACAATAAGTTATATCTAAATCTATAGTCATAGTCAAAATGTCTTTGAAAGATAAAATTCTTTTTCTCTCTATCGTCAAAAAAGAAACTAAGTAATGTATCTCCCGAATTGTGCGTTACGGTTCCATTGCATTCAAAACATTTTCTTTCACGTATAGATGATTTCTCATTCAAATTACGACCACACTTAGGACAATAATTAACATCCAAGAGCATGCTAGGCTTTGTATAGCCTTTAAGAGCTCGAATGTGAAGTTCATTGCCTGTAAGAAAGATGCTGCAGTCCTCGTTATTTTTTAAGTATTTTAGCGGCTCGCCACTAGAATCAGTGTGACAATACGGGCAATTCTTTTGCTTTTCAGTTAGTTTCATCGCTATCCACCCTTTCATATCCCCAATCAATGTGCTCAAATGCTGTTTCTCGTGCAGTCTCTTCTAAATCATCATCAGAAATATTATCAGGGACTTCGATAATGTCATCTTCATTAAAGGACGCATTGTTTGGTGACTGAATCCACACTCTAATTTTCATTAACTAGCTTCCTCCCACAGAACGGACAATTGAATATTTGTATGCGTCCAGTCTGAGTACAGTCGATAAAGTCGTTGTAATCGGTAAGAAAGTAGCCTCTTTCTGTGGTGTCAAAAGCAATGCATTCTTTCTTATCTTCGAGTTGACCATACTTCCACGTTTTGCCAACGCCATTTAGCATTGAACAATAGGGACAATTGTAATTTTGAATTACTTTTTTCAAGCGAGCCACTAATTCAATTACTGCTTGTGGATAAGTCCAAGTTAGCAAATGCAATTCATCGATGTAGTCCTCATCCCAACGTTCAGGTGCCCAAACATAAGTCTTAATTAAAAGTGGGTATTCCTCTTCATCGCTCGCTTCATAATCTTCATTAGGTTCAGTTTCAAAATCGATCTTCCATCCACTAAAAATTGCTGATGTAATTAAGTCTTGCGCTTTTGTGAAATGATCAAAATGTGTCTCAGCCTTGTACGGCTTTTCTAATTCTTTTAACTTCATTCAGTCTTCCGCCTCTTTCCTTCTTCTGCTGCCATTATCAACTGCATTAATTGAAGTGCTGGGTCTACTCCCTCTTGCTTACATAACACGGTAATCGCTTGATATAGGACTCCCATAATCTCTTTAGGCTCAAAGCCCAGAGCATAGAAGCCAGCTAAGCATTTATCTTTATTAACTTTTAGAACAATGGTTTTTCCATGCTTATTCATCTCGTCACTTCCTACATCTGTTGGATAATATGCACTAATCCCAAAATTACAAACATCAAAGCTATTGGATAAAGAAGAAGATGTTCATGTAGTGGCTTTTTCATCGGCCAAAGGGTTACTTCCCCAAATAGCAAAACAAAGAGCATCCCCGAAAGTACACATGTTTGAAATCCGAGATTAAAACAATCTTGTTTGTCCATTAGCTTTACCTTACAATGCACGTCGTTGAAGCTTAATAAATGGCAATTTACCCATTACATCAATTGTTTCATCATAGGTGAATGCCTTAGCTTCTGAACGTTCCTGTGTGACTGAAAAGTTAATATTTACACCTTGGTATTGAGTATTAACTCCAGGGACCTCTTTTAGGTAACGTGGGGATGTTGCATAACTACCACCCACTTCTAGGCAATACATTGGCTTATCTCGTTCATCTAATTCAGTTAAGGAATACTCCATTACAACCTTGGCAATCCTTTTTTGAACTGACTTAGATAATTGAGGACGGCCATACATCTGAAAACGACCCACTCTTATTTGACTTACTCTTGCTACTTCGTAATAGTCAATCATTACCATCAATGAGTCTTCAATCTTGCTTTGCTTTAAATTCAAGCCAAATTCAGCCATTTTGTTTCTAAATTCTGATGTTTCCATTTTCTTATTTCTCCTCGCTTACCTTTTTTCTAAATTTAAGTATTTCTTGTAGCCGCCAATCATCGGCCGGCAAAAGTTCTTCTGCTCTCAGCCGACTGTATTTCCAAAATTCCCCGTCAAACGTGTGGTAATTTTCTAGTTCATCAAGGGCATCACTTAATTTGTCTGTTATGAAATCAGTCAAACTTATCAACCCATTCGGAAATGTTATAAAGTTCTCTTAATTCAGCAGTGTGGGGCATTTTGATAACTTCACTAAATGCTAAAAAGTCACTTGTATCATTACGAATAAAATAAACATCCTTTGCTTTCCTGCTTAAAGCATCACATTGGATTGCTACTCCATTCATCCCCCTAATTGCCATATTGAATAACAAGAAAGGAATTGCTCTATCTGACATTTCTTCTACCTGATACCAATAAGCTCTAGGGTCATAAGTAAAGATTGACAAGAATCTTAAGTTGGGATCAGCGTGTAATGGATTACCAACTCGATCATTTTTACAGTCATCCCACCAGCGCTTGATTAAAATGCCGCCGGTTCCCGCAGCTACCTCGAAATAGTGGCCGTTAGATTTATCACTATCAACCAGGCTATTGAGCAAGGTCGCAATGCTATCAGGGGTAAAATCTTGCTTCTTACTTTTCCGTTCAGCCTGTTCGTCTTCAAAGTATTCATGGAACCAGTCAAACTTTAGGTCCGTTGAAACTTCTAGGAACTTCTTAAAGACTTCTGGACGTTTTTGATCATCAAGCATTAGCTGCAGCATTCTTTCTGGAGCCTTATATGACTCGTCAATTTCTAACAGCTTATTAACAGTCTTTGTGTCAAATTGCATTATTCCACCTCAAATCCCTGTCATTACAGACATAATCTTGTTGTTATCCTCGTTTGCTAACTTATCTAGCAGGTGGATATAGACACGTTGGGTTGTTTCTGTATTGCCGTGACCTAACCGTTTAGCAACACTTTGAATTGAAACACGGTTAGCAATTAGCAGGGATGCATGAGTATGGCGCAAACCATGAACTGAAATTGGTGATACTCCTGCCTGCTCACACATTTCTTTTAACTCTTTATTAAACACTGAATTATAAATGTGATTACCACCCCGGGTATTAGTACGAGAGTCACTAGCATACCAATGCGACCAGATTGACTCATCTTCTTTTACTCCATCCAGGTGGCGTTGTAGGTCAGTTAATGCCTTAAAATCAATTAGGATTTGCCTAACAGAATACTTGTTCTTAGTCGGCATAAAGTCCCCAGGTTTAACTTGAGAGTAATCTATTTTCTTGTAGTTCAGTGTCTTATTGACGTAAATAGACATGTTATTCATGTCAACATCAGCTGGAGTAAGGCCAAGAACCTCAGCAAATCGCAAGCCAGTACGTAACGTAAAATCAAAGAAGTCACCATATCCGCTTTGATCAGCATTAAAGACTTGTTCAAGTTTATGAACTTCATCCATTTCTAGCCATTTCTTAAGCTTCTTTTTCTTCTTAACTTGAGAAGTAATACGGATCTTGTAGCATGGGTCACGAGAAATCCACCCCTCATAGACCGCATCTCTGATTGGTGCTTCTAGTAAACGATAGAAATTACGAACAGTTACTTTTTCATGCGTTTGTCCATAAGCATTGATGAGCTTTTGTATATCAGCTCGGGTTATTTTATCTAGCATTAAGTCTGGAGCAAGTTTCTTAATTTGTTTACCAGTCAAAATATATCTTTGGTAAGTGACATCACGGACATCCCCGTATTTGTAGGTTTCATACCATTCCTTGTAATACTTCCAGAACTTAATAGCTCTCTTTTTTCCAACTTGTACCATCGATGCTTATTCCCCCAGATGATAAACAGGGATCTTAGGCTTAGCGCCATTAACAATAACTGATTTACCGTGATATACATCATCATCATGTTGTACTGCAGATAAGCTATCCAATCCCTGTTCCTTATAGCGATTAAGAATTTTCCGTAAGTAAGCAAACGTTGGGCGATCAGCTTCTTCGTACATCGAATTAATAGCAAAGGCAACTACATCATTTCCGTACTCACTAACCAGCTGTTTGAATTCGTCCTTAAATTTCTGATTTTCAAGGCCTTTATAATATAAATTAAGAGTAGTACTAGTAGTATTTAAACTATCCTTACTCTTACTTAACCTATCCTTACCTAACCTAACCTGTGGATCCATTTCGGTTCCATTCTGGTTCCAATTTGGTTCCATGGTGCTAATTCCTTGTCCCCGTTGAGGCTGGGGATTTTCTTCAAAAAAATTGCTGTTGTTTTTGGAACCATTTTGGATACATTCTGGTTCCATCTTGTCTCCACTTTGGATCCGTTTTGGTTCCATTTCGGTTCCAACTTGGTTCCGGTCCGTCTCCAAGTCGGATACAAATTGGTACCGTTTATTCTTATCAAGACCAATTAATTTTCGATCATCTGTGTAGATTGTTGGAGTATATCGATCAGGTTTGACATAATTTGAAACTCGCCAATCCTTAATAACAACCACACCATCATCAAAGACAATCAAATAGTCCTTCTCAACTAATGCCTTTAGATCATCCTCGCTTGCGCCAATCATGCGCTTAATTGACTTAGGATTACCCACAAATCCATCATCATCGGCATTCATTCCCAAATGGAAATAAAGTGACTGAGCTGTCATCCCCATGTCTAGGAATTTATCTGTCTCTGTTACCTTTTGACTAAACATTCTGCGTTGTGCCATTATTAATCCCCCTAATTGTTTTGGTAAAGCTCATTGACTTGTTTTTCAAAGTCTTGATACTCACTTAGCCGGCTAATGTGATAACCAATATCCTGGGCTATCTTCATTTGATGGCTATGAGACTCAACGTGCTTAAACTTATCGCATAAATTGCTAATAAAAATGGCTTGGCCAATTACATCATTGGCTAAGCTCTCAACTTTTTCTGCTGTGTCATTATCTGGCATATGGTATAATCTCCTTATAAAATCTTCTTCCCAAAGATTTTTTATTTGCCATCGGTGCTCCTATCACCGGTGGCTTTTTTGTTGCAATCCCACAGCATTAATGAATAAAGGAACAGCAGTACTACTGCTCCATCATATTCACCAATCCCTGCGCAATAAGTAATCCAAGCACCCATCAGCATTGCTACGATCTTAGAGTTAACAATCTTTGTCATTTGATCACCTCCTTCTTTGATGCTTTGCCGTACTTAATCAAATTTTCAAAGTAACGAACTTGTGTCCATACATAATCATCAGTAGGTCGTCCCCCACTGATAAAATGCCATCCCAAGCGATAAAGCACGTCTTGAATATATTCGATTGGAAAATCATATTCAGTCATTAGAGTACAAAGACGTTTAGTACCATCTTGCATGCTCTTCACCTCCTAATGTTTTTTGCGGTATTTCTCTTTAAGTAGTTGATCGCCTCTAATGACATGGCAAATAGTACAAGCAAGAAAAATTACAATAATTACTACCCAGGGCATTGCTAGTCCTAACATCACATCACCTCCTTAAATTGCTAACTTCTCATACCAATCAATTTCATTGTCATGTTCAGCAAGCCATTCCTTCATTTGAATGAATTTGACAAACGTCCCACGCATTCCCGGCTCTCTTCCGGATGGATTGATCGCCCATCCCCCATTGACATCAAGAGTTTCTGGAAAGCGATCAAAGATTAGGTTACGAATCCATGGCTTAGAATGATTCATAAAGTAATCTTTGCGGACCTCATCAAGCGGCGGGCAATATGCTCGTAAATCTTCACGTGGCACAAGGTCAAGATTCTTTACGATAGCAAGTACTGCATCATTAATTTGATCATCTGGAATACTTATTTGTGCCATCTGATCAACTCCTTTCTTTTGCTATACTTAACTCATCCCCTAATGAAAAGAGGTGAATTTACATGAGCTATGATCCAACAATCGAAGAATTAATTACTGCTAGATTAAAGAAAGTAAATGACGTTCAAGGTACCTTCTATCTTCCAGACTGCAATCAACAAGATGTTGTAGATACCGTGAATTATTTACATACTAAGTTTCCGACAGTAATTTATGAAACTGAACTTAGTTATGATGGATTAGCAGACATCACTTATGATCTGTCTCACTTGCCTTCTTCAAAGTAATTAGTTCAATAGGTAAGTCAGCGTCTATCTCATCTGGAATAAGCTCAACGGTAAGCTTTGGTTTAGATCCAGCCTCCATATTCAAATTTAATCCGGTAACTCCATGGCCAAGCTTTTGACCATTAAGATAAACATCGCATTCATACGAATAGCCGTTAGTTTCATAACTGGTTATTCGTTTTTTTATTTGAAGTTTTATTGGTTTCATTTGATCATCCCCTCGTTGCTGTCGTTCGTTTTGCTATAATCACCTAGAAAGGTGGTGATTTTTTATGCAAACTGTTCGTAAAGAACGAATTATTTTGAAAAAACTCATAAAATACTCCAATAAAAAGCAGGACACCATTAGTTTTGAAGCCCTAAATATTAAAGATGATTTCTATCCAAAAGAATTGGAGAAAAAACGCCTTGTTAATATTGTTGGCACTGGTCACGAAGACGATTATGGACATTTTGAACACTACAATCATCTTCGCCTCACCGAGCAAGGTAAACATTATTTTGAAAAACGATTTGAAATTAACAAAGAACTCATGCTTAAAGTTTTTGGTTACCTATTGGTGTTGCCTTTGTCACTAGTCTTTTGACTAACGGAGTATTATACGGAATAAAATTGTTGTTAAAATAGCTATTACTGCACTTACAGAAATTGATGTTACCCATCCAAAAGCTGATTCGTTCATTCGTTTCAGCTTTTTCTTTTCCTCTTCATTCATTTGATCATCCTCGCTTCATCAGTTTCGATTTTATCAACTCTTGGGGTAAAAAAATCTTTCATAGGAGTATGTAATTTTTTGGATAAAACTGGTAACTCAACAGTTTTAAAGCGCGTGTCCCCATTCTCTCTCTTAAAGTAATCAGCTCTGGTTTTTAATCCTAGGAACTCTGCCATATTTTGTTGAGTATACCCATACTTTTCACGCTTAGACTTGATTAATTTTAAGTTAATGGTATAGGTCATTTCGCCACCTCCTGTTTCGATAATATCAACTTACAATTTCATTATAGTTTATATTTTAGAAACGTCAATAATATTTAGTATCTTTTTTAGAAACTTTAGGTATCTTTTTTAGAAACTAAACTATAATAAAGTTGTTATTAAAGAAACTTTAGTCTGTGAGGTGGACATAGTGGAACAGAATAATTTGGCAGTACGAATAGTTGATCTCCGTGAAAAAAGAGGGATGACTCAAACTGAACTTGCTAATAAAATGGGACTTGATAAATCGATTATGAGTAAAGTGGAGAATGGGACACGTAAAGTATCATCTGATGAGCTTCGTAATCTTTCGAATATTTTTAATGTTTCTGCTGATTACTTACTTGGAAAAACAAATAAAAAAAGTGATAACGAATTATCACTGGATGAAGCTGTAAACTCTGTTATGTCGTTTGAAGGAAGACCTGTCACTGATCATGATAGACAGATGATGAAAAGCTTATGGAAATCATATTTAGAGAATAAAGAATAAGGTGAAACTATGATGGATAACATCCAGGATATTATTAGCCAACTTGGTGTTGTGGTAATTGTTGGTGAACTTGATAACCCTGGCTACTATAATCCAATTTGGAATGCCATCTTTATTGCTCAAGACCTTAATGAAGTTGAACATGAGGTAGTTTTATTACATGAATTGGGACACGCAGCTAAGCAACAGGGTGAATATAGTTTATATCAAGCAACAATGACAATGAAATCAAAAATGGAGTATGGAGCAAATCGTTTTATGATACGTTATCTATTTCATCATTATATTTCTATTACTGGGGATGATCCTCACTTGGTAAACTATCTTGAATTTATGCGTCAAAATGACATCCCCTCAAGAGATGAAAATATTGTTAAAGAAGTTATATTGAATTATTAATATATCTAATCATGATCTATTTATGGATCATGAAATCACATACGTCCAAACGTGATCGACGTTAAAAGCTGTATTAGGGAGAAATTAAACGTGATGTTTTTTATTATTTTCATCTTTATAATTGGGCTTTGTGGATTTTTAATATACAGATACAAAGTTAATAAAAACAAGTTCAATAAAATTATGGAGCATGCAACAATTGGCGCTTTTAATAATGACGGAAGTGCCTATATAGCCTTTGATGAGGAAAATGTATATAGCAATTATTTTGATAACGGTGAAACGCCTAGAAAAATAAAAGATACCGTCTTTTACTTTGCACAAGACAATACTATTGGCATTATTCTTGATCAAATATATCCTATTACCAAGATTGACAATAACCTGCGCAATCAATTTCTTGAGATCCTCAAAAATTATCCAGCTAATCTCGCAACAGGCAACTTTATACAAGTTACCTTTGGACAACAATCGGCTGAAGAATTGAAATTGAGCTGGACAAAGGCATTTCTTTATAAAACAAATTCAAATACTAAGAAGTTCAGAATCACTGCTGATTTAAGCCGAAAAGAATATACGTTAGTTAATATTGACTTCAATCCTAAATATGCAACTACTTATAATACTGTTACTCAAGGTCGAACAGGGAGTGCAATTGCCGGAGGATTATTAGCTGGACCTGCTGGAGCTGTTATAGGAAGTGCACGTAAGCGTAAATCAACAACAACGACATCAACGAAAGAAAAGCCATCTTATGCCATGATGACATTAATTGATAATGATGGTAATTCAAAGGACGTTGCTATTTTAACCTATCAAAGTAGTGTTAACTTTATTCGTGTCAAATTTCTTAGTAGAGAGAATCAAATCAATTCTAAGACCAATATGTTAATAGATTCAGCTGATGAAATTGCAAAATTTAAAAAGCTACTTGATATTAATGCTATTACTCAGGAAGAATTTGAAGCAAAGAAGAAGCAATTATTAAAGCTATAAATAAAACCGGTCGAAATCGGCCGGTTTAAAAAGCGCTATAAAAGAACATACGTACGAAAAGGACTGTTTATTATGAATAAAAATGAACTGCTTGAATATATTGATACTAATTCCACTGCCATTACTATCTTCAAGGATAAGGTGCGCACAGAGCAAGAAGCTAAAAATAAAAAGCGCCAACCTGCTAAACGATGGAACGAAGCTAAGATTGAACGCACTGTAAATAAATTTACTGACGATTTTATTGGTAATGTTTACGATAAAATCTATAAAGGAATGAAAGCTAATCGAAACACTTCTAGTCAAGAATGGATTGATTTCCTTGAGACTAACGAAATTCTTGATGATCTAGAAGAATCTGTAAGCATGATTGATTTTGGGGAGGAATAAAGATGGCTAACTTTATGAAACGTGGCAAAAAATGGCAAGCACGCATAACTTGGCGAGATGAAAATGGTAGGCTGCACCAAAAGAATAAGTCGGGTTTTGACACCAAGCAACAAGCAAAGCAATACGCAATTAAACTTGAAAAAGAACGTCTTGATGGGATTAACATTGAAAATGATCCTACATTTGTTGATTATTTTGACGATTGGTTTAAAACCTACAAGAAAGCACATATAACCCCTGTGACCGCTCGTCACTATACTTGGACGCAAAAAAGGATTGAAGAATACTTCAAAAATAAAAAGCTTAAAAAGATAACTAGACGTAATTATCAGCAATTTATTAATTGGTATGGAAAAGATCATGCTCCTCAGTCGGTAAAGAAATTGAATAGTCAATGCAGAGCATGTGTTCGTTCTGCTGTTAACGATGGAATCATTACAAAAAATTTTACCGAAGATATTAATCTAGTTTGGAATGAGGATAAAAAGGTAAAAGTTAAATATTTAAGTATTGAAGAAACGCAAAAATTGATTAAAACTCTTCTTGATGGCCGAGATCCTCGATATACAGCGAGATACATGATTCTAACTGCAATATACAGCGGAGCACGACTAGGCGAAATAATGGCTCTCTCATGGTCTGACATTAATGAAATTTGGAAAACAATTTCGATTACAAAGGCTTCAAATTATCATGTTGATGGTAGCGATAAAAAAACTAAAAATGATTCATCAGTGCGTACAATAAGAGTAAACCAAGAATTGATTAACCTTATAAATGAGCTACGTGTAAATAAGGCAGACAAGGTCTTCCGTAATCAAGAAGGAACAGTGCCGGGATCAAACGGCGTTAATAAAGTTTTGCGTCATGCTATGAAAAAAGCTGGAATTAGTGATAAGGGTCACTTTCATTTTCATAGCTTAAGGCATGTGCATGTAGCTTACTTACTATCTCAAGACGTTGATATTTATTCAATAAGTCAGAGGCTTGGTCATAAAGATATTTCAACCACCACTAAAGACTATGCTTACCTAATCAATGAAAAGAAAGCTAAGTCTGAAAAACATGTTGAAAGTATCTTGGATAACTTAAATTCAGATGCTGATGTACAAATGATGTACAAAATGAATCAAAAGTAAATTTATTTTAAAACTAAAAACTCCTGTAACCCTTGATACACAAGAGCTACAGGAGTTAACTTTAGCTTAGCTGATACTTCGCATTCCTGCTTAAATATGCCTCCGGTGGGGG
>NZ_QORN01000027.1:0-10127 GCF_014830205.1 Limosilactobacillus walteri | reverse complement strand
TGTTGGCTGATCAAGCAGCCAATCAACATATTTATTATATCATATGTTGATTCAACTTGTCAAGAAGAAATTTTAATTATTTTAGAATTTCTTTTGATTGATAACTCAATCAGCAACTTTATTAATATATCATGTCATCAAGTGAATGTCAACAACTTTTTACTAAAAAAGTAAAAACATTCAATAAATACAATGAAAGATTGTACTAACTTTAAGCAATCAAATGATAATATAATCATTTATATTTTACTATAATTATTTTTTTACTTAGCTACTATTTTAATTGGTCTAAGTAATCTATTCTTGATAACAGGAACTATATTATACCCAATCATTTTCTTTTTTACAAGAACTTTCTTAACTCAATTTTTCCATCATAATTTCAAACAAAAAAGTCAAGTCACTATTGCAATAACTGCTAATCGTGCTTGACTGTATTTACTACTACAAAACTTTTATGATCCGATATAATAATTTACCGCATGTTGAAAGTCTTTAGGCAATGGCGCCGATACAATGATATTTTTCCCTTGAAAAGGACTATAAAATTTCACCCAATAGCAATGTAATGCTTGTCTAGCAATAATCTTCGAATCTTTGCCATACATTCTATCGCCAATTAACGGAAATCCCAAAGCAGCAAAATGAACCCGAATTTGGTGAGTACGTCCTGTATGAAGTCGAATTTTCACTAAACTAGCCTGGGGATTACTTTTTGCGCACCAATACTCAGTAACAGACGCCTTTCCACCTTTTCCTACCATTCTTTTAACAAAAGAATCGGCGTCCCTTTTGATTGGTGCATCAATATATCCATGTTGTGCTGGAACCGTTCCATGTATAAGCGCTAGGTAGTTTTTCTTAACCAAATGCTTCTTTAACTGTGTATCAAGAACTGCATGTGCAAATCGATGCTTAGGAAATATAACTATCCCACTAGTATCCCGATCTAAGCGTGTCGCAACATGAGTTACCTGATTTTCATAATTTTGCTGTTTATAGTATCCCCGCACACGATTTACTAAGCTATCTGCTACTTCGACATTATGAGCCGGAACAGTAGCTACCCCCGCTGGCTTATTCATAATTAAGAAATCCCGATCTTCATATATAATATCGATTGGTTCATTACTGATATCAACATTATTATTAGCTACCTCAGGAGGAAGAATGAGTGTTATCTTATCTTGATAATGTACTTGATCCACTGCCCATTTATCTTCCCCATTAATCTTCATTTTTCCGCCATGATAAATAGCCACCTTTAATAAAGAAGATGAAACGCCATACATTCTTAAAGCTGCACGTAGTTTCCGTGGCGTTTGATGATTATATATCCAAGTAAATTCCATTAATGAACGCCACCAATAAACGAATCTTTTACCCGGTTCCAGAAATTATTATGACGGTATTGGGCAAAATAAATTCGTTGTTTTGACACACTATAGCATAACTCAGTCAGATAACGTTCTTTCTCGCTCTTTAGCATCCACTGATCACGATCACAAGTTAATACATGGCCATTTTCATCCCGTAATCGCAAAATCAATTTTGTATTAGCGCCAAAAATGATGGGAGAACCTAGCGTCCTAAACACACGATTGTTAAGTGATGCCATTTCTGCTAATTGAAATCCGATACTATTAGGGTCCATAATCGCTCCGCCAACAGATTTATTATATGCTGTTGATCCTGTTGGTGTCGAAATACATAAACCATCCCCACGAAAGTTTTCAAATAAATGATTATTAATAAATACATCGCACACCATTGTTCGTGTAACATTCCTGATAGTCGATTCATTTAATGCGACATATTTCTCTACTTTACCATCGGAATATGTCGCTGTCATATCAAGTAAAGGATATGATACTGCTTGTCCACTGTCTTTTAACAAGCTATCAACTAAATCATCAATTTCAAAACTACGCCAATCAGTGTAGAAGCCAAGATGTCCAGTATGAATCCCAACAAAACGAATATTATTTAAGTCCTTCTGGTAATGATGAAAAGCAGATAGTAAAGTGCCATCGCCACCAATCGTTACAACGACATCTGGATCTTTTTCCACATAAACTAAGCCGGCTCTTTCCATTTCAGATTTCAATAGTTTAGTCACTCGTTGTGATTCTGCCGTTTCGTTATTATAAATTCCAATTCTCATAATCTACCTCTTCAATTCATCTTCGTTTTCAAAGCTATCCGTTGATTTTCGATTTGAAAATAATGTCTGAGCTTCTTTTATTTCTTCTCTAATTTCTGACATTTCATTATCAAGCTTAAAGGCAGCTTCTGCGGCACGTTGCAAACGAGCAGATAATTCTTCTGGAAATTCACCCTGGTATTTATAGTTCAGCGAATGCTCAACAGTTGCCCAAAAATTCATAGCGAGAGTCCGTACTTGAATCTCTGCTAATATCCTTTTTTCACCAGTAATCAGCTGAACAGGATATTCAATAACAATATGATATGAACGATATCCACTTGGCTTTACATTTGTTACATAATCTCGTTCCTCAAGGATAGTCATGTCACTACGTTGCCGTAATAAATCGACAACCTTATAGATATCTTCTACAAATTGACACATTATTCGTAAGCCTGCAATGTCTTGCATATCTTGTTCTAAACGGTTTTCCTGCACATGACGTCTAATCATTTTTTCTTTTATACTATCAACTGGCTTCACTCTTCCAGTAACAAATTCAATTGGTGAATGCTGAGTTTGGTCTTGGAACTGTTTGCGCATCCCCCGTAATTTGACTTTTAATTCATTTACGGCTTGTTGATATGGCAAAAGAAAATGCTGCCAATCTTCAATCATAATTCAGCCTCCTGTTAAATCTCCGTATATTTTAGCACATTTCATAGAATAACTCTGCTATTTATCTCAAAACTAAATTCTTTACAAATTGACTGATATTTGCAAAAATAATTATGTTCACAGGATTAGAATTTTGAGTATACAAATGATCGGAGGGGTGATTATGCTCGAACTTCATCTTTTTGTGAATCCATTAGGGATGCGTTGCTTGCGGTGCGAAAAAGATGTTTTACAAATTGATCACGATTTAAATACAAAGATCAGTTATCAGTTTGTACCACTATTCAATATGAAAACAATCAATAATACGATTGACTTATATCACCTTAATCCGCACGATCTCGCTATTAGACAGCGAGTATCAAAGACCCTTAATCAAGTAATCCTAGATTACAAAGCGGCACTATTTCAAGGGCGAAAACGCGGACGCCATTACTTGTTGCTTTTACAATCGGCGCTAATCAAAAAAGGATTAAATTATAGCGATGAATTAGCTAACAAAATTGCGGCTGATTCAAATCTTGACATTGAGATGTTCCTAGAAGATCGTCAAAGTCAACTCGCAAAGCAGGCATTTCGTCAGGATCAAAAGATTGCCAATGATCTCGGTGTTTCTGAAACTGCTACTGCCGTTGTATTTAACACTAATGATTCTGATTATGGCCTAATGATTCCAAATTTTAATTATGATACTTTAATTAATGCTTTCAAAAGTGGCGAATTAAGCCCCAAAGCATCACTAAATGATTTAGCTAGCAACTACCAAGCTCCTAAATTAAAAATTTTACAAAATAATAATTAGAAAAGCAGGAGACGAGAACTGTTTCAAGTTCTGGGCTCTTGCTTTTCTTTTATTAAAATTGAAGTTTTTCATTTGCAAATGCTATTTTCACTAAATCACCCAATAGTTTTTTACTTTTATCCATTGCAATTTCAGCCATTTGATTATTAATCGTGGTTAAATATGCACTAACATCTTGATGATCATTAATTTTACTATCAGCCTGATGTTGTAAAGATAATGTTTTAGCCATTACTTGTAGTTCGAAATTTTCTTCAATACTTTGCGCTTGCCGATAGTATTGATCACCAATAGCAGTAATCGTATGAGTTAACCAATACATATCATCAATCGAATATTCAGTACTGGTGTCCCGATAAGCTGCTGGGGTATCGTCAATATTAGCATAGAACGGAACAATTGCATTAAACGTATTAGGACCAAATGCTAACCAATGAACTCCCGCAATACCATCTGGAAGACCACCACGAACTTGTAAGATATGTAGTTCTAAATTACGGTTTAAGGCAATTGAGCGAAATGGAGCTTTATCCGTGTCTAACTTATAAGGATCATATTCTGTTCCTTGGTAATGGGAACTCATTAGTTTCTTTACCATTGGAATACTAATCTTCTTATTGGCATAACAAATAAAAGGTAGATCATTGCTTTGCGGATTATGATTTATCGTTCCTAGTTGCTGTTGGACATACCACGCTCGCGGATTATTATAAACTGTATCTGTTATCGTTTCACTTCCACAAATATGACGAAGGTTATAATCCGTTTGATTGGGATTTAACTTATTATCATCAATCCACTGTTTTAATCCTAAAGAACTCATTGTATTAGGTGAATCAAAATCAAATTCTGTAATATTAAAACGATTAGGCGCAATAACATAGGCGTTATCTGGAATTTTAATTGCTGCCCAATGGTGGCCGCCAATTGTCTCCATGTACCAAACTTCATCTTTATCACTAAAAGCCACTGCATTTGATTCATAGGTCCCATATTCCGATAATAATTCTCCTAAACGTTTAACCCCCTCTCTAGCATTATTTATATATGGTAAAACAAGAGTAACGAAATCTTCTTCACCAATCCCCGACTCAATATTTAAGGGATCATAAGATAAGACTAAAGCATTGGTGGTAATTGTTTCAGTAGCAGTCATTGCCACATTGGCACTATTGATTCCACCAGCGCCAAAAATACCTTCTTTATCAGATGCATCTGGTGTTGATGTATATTTCAACTTAGGAATAGGTAATTTTAGTTTGAAATCTGTATTCTTGCTACGATATTCTCGCGGTTGCCTTTCTGGTTTAATAAGCACAAATCGTTGTGGATCAAAACTATTTCCATAATCTTCTTCTCGACAAATGATAGTTGACCCATCAATCATTGCATTTTTCCCTGCTAAGAAAGTTGTACAAGTATGTTGCATATTACGCACTCCTTTTCCCCTGTTGTATTTTCAATTTTTCTTTAGGACTGTTAACCCAGCATGGTCGTCGACACAAAATGAAATGATCATTACTATAACAGATTACACCAGCATCAATTAAGTCATTAGTATATTGCTGAATAACCCGCATTCGCAGCATATCTACATTAATGCATCCCGGGCATAGCCAATCACGACGGCCGGTTATAATTAATAATTTTTTCCATTCATTACTATGCCAAGAAAAAAATAACGGAAACTCCATCAATTTTAATATTACACCAATTCGCCAAAGAATAATTGGTTTAGCCATCGTTGGCCAGCTTACAACTAGATCATGACAAACGAGCGGACATTGTGCAAGTGTTCGCCCCGTTAACTTAAAAGCTGCAATCGCAATCTCATTTACTTCATTACTAGGCTGATGATACTGTTTATTCGCTAACATTGAAATTTGCTTTTTCATAATGAGAGTTTGGTTAAACTTCAAATTACTATATGAACATCGCCAATAATCATGCTTAATAATTAAGCGGGCCGTTTTAGTATTCCAAAACAACAAAGCCGGTCTCCCCTTATAAATTTGAGTAAATTGGACAATTTTTTGATTTCCTAATCGCCGAAAATATGGAGCCCCCAGTATCCACCAAACAGTTATGCCAGCTTGTTGATATCCTGTATTTCGTTCTAACATTCTTTCCAAACTCAAAGGACTGCACTGAAATTCAATTGCTATTCTCTGGCTCTTTCTTTTTAACAGAATATCAGGACGCTGTTCAATCTGAGGTAAATATACTTCTAATTGCGGACACCACTTATTTATTTTCAGCCACTGATAAATTTGTTTTTTGCCTTGCAAATGTTCTAAAGTCTCACCTTCACTAAATCCGCATAAAGCATGTTTTTTATGAGCAAAGTGAGGAATTCGATGCTTACCATGACGTAAAAGAACAGGTTGCTGACAACCAGGACATCGATAGTTCCCCTTAGCTTGAATATCTTCGCTTGCAACAACCAAGTGTTTATTTCCCATCGCAATTAACATTTTATCCCTCCTATAATTATATATACGTATTTTATTTAAATTTGCACGAAAAAAAGCCGCATTGAGATAAAACTCAATTACGACTTAAGCAAAATAGTGACGTATCAAGTGAAGGGCCGATACTGACATTATCTTTTTTCCATGTTCACTCAAAAAATCAACAGTTGTTGCAGTTGGACTCCCATATTCATAAGCAATTGCAAGTTGATCCTTAAGTGCAGCATCATTAAGATGAGCATTGTGATAGGCCATTGCTAAATAATAGTTATTATCATACTTATATAAATAGGACGATAAATCGTCATCTTCAGCAACCTTTGCAAAATCTATTAAATCTTCAAATGAATTAAAAATAATCACTTGCCAATTTGTTCGTTGCGCCTTTACCTCAGAACTGTCATCATCAATCATCGTCTTTCGCTGTTCTTGATTTTCAGTATGCTTTTGGATTAAATGTTGCTTAATAAACTGTGACACATGGTCATTGCCTGATCCACGCTGTTCATTACCAGCAAGGTTTGAATCATTTTTGCTAATAAATAATTCTAACCCATTGCTAGTTGGCATAACTTGAAAAGTAACCGCATCGTTGTTTTGAAATTGATGGTCTGTATCAACTTCTTTTAGAATGCTATAAAAAAAGTCTTCAATTTGTTGATGATCACCTAGTAAATCCAAAATAGTAATTCCACGAGCAGATAAATCATCATTATCAACCAAAACACGAATTGTATTTTCATTAATGCGTTCCATTTCCATTGAGCAGCACCTCCTTTTTACCGAAAATAGATGTTACTTCTATTGTAAGGATTTTAGCCTAAATGTAAAGTTACTAGATTAAAAGAAAAAATAAAAAAAGGAAAGCTCATCACTTTCCATATCTCAGAGTTAAATCATATTTGCCTTTTCTTGGGCTTCCACAAGTTCAAGTTCACGGACTCTCCGTGGTAAGAATCGACGAATCTCATCTTCGTTATAACCTACTTGCAGACGCTTATCATCAATAATGATTGGTCGACGTAGTAAACCAGGATTATTGCTAATTAATTTAAAAAGATCCTTCATCGATAAATCATTAAGATCAACATTTAATTTTTGATATGCCTTAGACCGTTTAGAAATTATATCTTCTGTTCCGTCTTCAGTCATCCGTAAGATATTCTTGATCTCATTTAGAGATAGTGGTTCAGAAAAAATATTTCGTTCTCTATAAGCAATATCATGTTCTTTTAACCAGGCACGGGCCTTGCGACAAGACGTGCAACTTGGAGACGTATATAATGTAACCATTGTTAGTGGCCTCCTTTTTTAGTTTAACTAGAACATTCATTAATACGTTAATTATTATACTACTAATTTATTTAAAATTAAAGTCATATAAGTAAAGTTATTGACTTTTTGTAAGCTTAATTCAAAGGGAAATATGCTAGTTTGCTTCTAATGTTTAATAATTATCAAAAAGTGTATTATAATAATAATGATTACTAACTTCTGAGGAGGAATTAATATGTTAACAAAAATCAGCTTAACATTTGGTTCACGACAAATTTTACAATCTATTATTGACAACTACCCAGAACGGCATTTTAAACTAATGCAAACTACTACGCATACAAGAAAACTAGCTCTCTTTGACCTTTCGGGAAAAGACACTATTTTTAAATCACCAGTAAAGCTATCAGTTCTAGACGAAACACTAAATGCAAACTTAAATGGTCTTTTTTACTACCAGTCATTTCAAGTAAATGGTGACCGACAAAAATTGCTTTATAATTCACTTCAAAAAGTTATTGAAGAACCCGCTGATATGAATGGTGGTTACCTACTTTCTGTAGATAATAAAGTTGAAGCAACAACATTGGTTTTATTAACATCCTGGAAAGATTTTGAAAGTTTAACTGATTGGCAAAATAGCGAATCCTTTAAATCATTAAAGAACTTTACGAGTATGGGATCAGATAATAGTTACTATGACGAGATTTATAAACCTGTCTTTTAATAATTATCTAATTAGTTGAAATTTTAGCAAGCAAAATTAAGTGCAAATTTTCTGGTATTGATTAAAATCAATACCAGTTTTTTATACAAAATATCAGTTGTTCTATTATTATCGATAATTAGCTCTTCTCATTTTATTTCAAAAATACTTGAAACTAAAGGTATAAATAACTTATTAAAACTTAGATGTCATGAATAAACTAAGCTAATTAAAATTCGATTATCATACCATCTTCCTATTAATCAAGTCTTTACAGAAAACAAAAAAGCCTAAGGTTATTTACCTTAAGCTTGCGAACGGTCCGTACGAGACTCGAACTCGTGATCTCATCCGTGACAGGGATGCGTCCTAAACCAACTAGACCAACGGACCAAAATTGCGGGGGCTGGATTTGAACCAACGACCTCCGGGTTATGAGCCCGACGAGCTACCAGGCTGCTCTACCCCGCGATAATAATATGACCCGTGCGGGATTTGAACCCACGATACCAGCGTGAAAGGCTGGTGTCTTAACCACTTGACTAACGGGTCATTAACGGAGAAGGAGGGATTCGAACCCTCGCACCGCTTTCGCGATCTACACCCTTAGCAGGGGCGCCTCTTCAGCCACTTGAGTACTTCTCCAAAATGGGCCTAAATGGACTTGAACCATCGACCTCACGCTTATCAGGCGTGCGCTCTAAACCAGCTGAGCTATAGGCCCATATCTAAAGCGGGTAACGAGAATCGAACTCGCGACAACAGCTTGGAAGGCTGTGGTTTTACCACTAAACTATACCCGCATAAATATTAAACTAAATGGCGCGGGACGGAATCGAACCGCCGACACACGGAGCTTCAATCCGTTGCTCTACCAACTGAGCTACCGAGCCAAATATAACGGTCCGTACGAGACTCGAACTCGTGATCTCATCCGTGACAGGGATGCGTCCTAAACCAACTAGACCAACGGACCAAAATTGCGGGGGCTGGATTTGAACCAACGACCTCCGGGTTATGAGCCCGACGAGCTACCAGACTGCTCTACCCCGCGATAATATAAGGAGGATGAGGGATTCGAACCCTCGCGTCGCTCTCGCGGCCTAGCGGTTTTCAAGACCGCCCCCTTCAGCCACTTGGGTAATCCTCCATAAAATAAGATTAAAACTATAATGATTCATCAAAGCTAATCTCTGATGGACCTTGTAGGACTCGAACCTACGACCGGGCGGTTATGAGCCGCTTGCTCTAACCAACTGAGCTAAAGGTCCAAAACAGCCAGCCAAATCGCGGCGGGGGGGATCGAACCCTCGACCTCCCGGGTATGAACCGGACGCTCTAGCCAGCTGAGCTACACCGCGAAAAAACTAATAAATATATTAGAATTTATAAATCGGGAAAACAGGATTCGAACCTGCGACCCCCTGGTCCCAAACCAGGTGCTCTACCAAGCTGAGCTATTTCCCGAAAAATGCACCCAGAAGGAGTCGAACCTTCAACCTTCTGATTCGTAGTCAGACACTCTATCCAATTGCGCTATGGGTGCATGTAAGTGCCGAGGACCGGGATCGAACCGGTACGGTTATCACTAACCGCAGGATTTTAAGTCCTGTGCGTCTGCCAATTCCGCCACCCCGGCATTATTAGAACTGGCAAAGCGGAAGACGGGATTCGAACCCGCGACCCCCACCATGGCAAGGTGATGTTCTACCACTGAACTACTTCCGCATAAATAAAGTGCCGACTAGAGGATTCGAACCTCCGACCCCCTGTTTACAAGACAGATGCTCTGCCAACTGAGCTAAGTCGGCAAAAATGACACTTTAAATTTTCAAAGTCAAATCCAAATGCAAAGCATTTGAATGAGCCGTGACGGGCTTGAACCGTCGACCCTCTGATTAAAAGTCAGATGCTCTACCAACTGAGCTAACGGCTCATGAGCTAAAACGCTCAATGGAGGATACAGGGCTCGAACCTGTGACCCCCTGCTTGTAAGGCAGATGCTCTCCCAACTGAGCTAATCCTCCAAAAGCGTGGCAACGTCCTATC
>NZ_QORN01000026.1:0-21584 GCF_014830205.1 Limosilactobacillus walteri | reverse complement strand
TATTTATTGCAATCTGCCTTATCCTTAATTAAGGTAAATTTATTGGTAGCTAATTGACCATCTGTTGTGGAAACCGGAGCTGCCTCCGCCTTACCTTGTTCCATGATGCGATAAAGAAGGCTCGCATCGTAGTCCTTAATTGATTTAAAATTATATTTACCATAAACCTTATTCATTTCTGGCAGACCATCTGCCCGTTTTTCAAATTCACCTTGTGATGCAAACCGAATTTTATTTGCCTTTTTTTGCAACTGGCTGAGATCCGTAATATGGTATTTTTTGGCGGTTTCTGTCGGCATCGCTATCCCTTGACGATTATCTCCAGGGGCGTATTGAAACGTCGTTAAGCCATCTTTGGCAATTCCATCATGAGCCATCTTTGCCATTTCACGCACGCTTTTATCGGTCCCCTTCTTTTTTAGGTATGTCTGCACGATTGTCCCGGTATAATCTGGGTAAACATCAATCTGCCCTTTTTGAGTAGCCTGAAAAATCACGTTATTTGAAATATTTGGTTTGCGAGTAACCCGATAACCAGCATGTTCAAGTGCTAAGGCATAAATCTCACTAACCGTTTTACTTTCTGAAACATTTTTTGAGCCAACAATAATCGGTTTATTACTTGCTGCACTTACACTAGGCGGTAAAATCATCCCTAATAGTAATGTTTCTGCAATTAAGATTGACGCTAGCATTAATTTTTTCACTTTCATTTTCCACACTTCTTTTGTAACTTTTTTAGTTTCATCCAATACCATTATGTTATTATTGCAAAATATATTTGTCAAGAAATCAATTTAACAAAGGTTTGACCACATGTAACTTTTTTTGTTACAATAATTATTAAAGGAATGATAATATGAAAGTCTCTACTCGTTTTAGCGATAGTATCCATATTCTTGCATTCATCGATATTTACCACGGAATCATCCCGCTTACCAGCAATAACATTGCCAGGAGCATCGAGACCTCCCCGGTAGTAGTGCGCCGCTTGATGAGCGCGCTTAATAAGGCTGGGCTAATCAATACAGTTCACGGAGCAGCTGATCCCGAACTTGCTAAAAAGCCAGCCGAGATATCTCTATATGATATTTTTCTTGCCATTGAAGGCGATGCGCAGCTTTTCTCAATTGACAAACAAACAAACCCCCAATGTATCGTAGGCGGGAATATCCAGGAAACGCTTAATGAATACTACCAACAGGCTGAAAATGCTGCGAAAGCGAAACTCGCAGGTACGAGCTTGCAAGACATTATTGATACTATCCGCGTTAAACAAGCACAAAAAGATGCAATTAAAAGAAAGAAGGATACAAAATGAAATATATGATTACTGGTGCTACCGGCCACCTTGGTCAACACGTTGTTCAGGAACTGAGCAAACTTACTACTCGCAAAAACATCCGCGTTGGTGTTCATAATCCAGCAAAAGCAAAAAAGTTTACGGAAGCAGGCTACGAAGTTGCAGCAGTAGACTATAATGATGTCGACTTAATGGTTGAGGCATTTAAGGGAATCGATGTTCTAATCTATATTCCAAGTATTACCTACCTCGTTAAAGACCGGATCGATGAATTTGAGAATTCGCTTGCTGCAATGGTTAAAGCTGGCGTGGAGAATATTGTTGATATTAGTTTTATCGCTGACCAATTTAACAATCCTTTCCAGATGGCTGGATATTACGCTTATCTTCCCGCCCGACTAGCTAGCACCGGACTAAGGTATGCGATTGTTAAAAACTCGCTTTATGCCGATCCTTTAGTTCCTTATCTACCAGAACTGATCGAACGACATAATGTTATTTACCCAGTCGGTGACCAAGCAATGAGCTTTATCTCCCGCCAAGACAGTGCAGAAGCAATTGCCAATGTTGCTACTAAACCTTACTTACGTGATAAAGGCCAAAACTATCTTTTAACCATGAGCAAAAATTACACTATGCCAGAACTTAGTTACATTATGTCCAAAGTAACCGGCCAAGAAATCGGTTATGATCCGGTAACAGTTAAAAAGTTCGCTGAAATCTATGAAGCAGAAGGCGACGGCGATGAACTTGCTTCAATGTATCAAGCCGCTGCACTAGGCTTAATGAATGCTGTTACCGATGATTTTGCGCATATCACTGGACATCAGCCAACAAATATGGAAAAATTTTTAACTGAAAATTACTAATTTTTTGAAAGGAAGATGACAATATGTTCACTCCCCCACTCGGCATTGGACAAATTCATGCAATGCATGAACTTTTTAAAGCTGACCCGCGGCTTGCTGCGCTTATCCTTGTTCTCCTTATGGGGATTGCCATTTACTTCCGTTACCATCGTTAGGTTATTTTTAAACTTAATCATAGAGAAAGAGCACAAGGCTCCAAAGTTCGGATTTCCGAGCTTTGGAGCCTTGTTTACGTAAGTTATATCATAATTCTTTAAAGTTAAGAAACTCACATTAAATGGTCAAGGAAACTTCTACCATATTGTGCATTAGCACCCAAGCCAAAATTATCCAAAATAGTTGCTCCAATATCAGCTAATGTTTGCCGAAGCGGAAGCTCAACGCTGGTATCAATCCGTGGCGATGCCATCAGCAAAGGAATGTATTCCCGAGTATGTAACTCCCCAGGATAAGTTGGATCATTACCATGATTAGCTGTCACAATCAATAAATCTGTTGGGCGCAATTTCGCAATCAGTTGCGCAATTTGCTTATCAATAGCCATCAACTCCGTGCCAAAACCTTCTGGATTTCGCTTTTTTCCGTATTGACGATCAAATTCCCCAAGATCAGCCACACAAAGCCCAGTAAAGTTTTCAGCAACCATGTTATCTAAGTTTGCCATCCATTCCGTGTTTTTATTTCCTTGAATTTGATTACTTTCACCAAATAGGATTGCGGTTTTCCCAATCGTATTTACCGCATAGTTATTTTCGCGCAAAATATCTAATACCGTCGGTTGTGATGGCATTATTGGAAATGAATATAATGCACGGGGATAAAAATCACGGGGGTTCTTTCCATTGAATAGGATGCCGTTTACCTTTTCAATAGTATAAATTGACTCATCCAATAGCTGACGGAAAATGGCACAGGCCTTCTTAAACACGGGCGCTGACATCGTTTCTTCATGAGCAGCTAGCCAAACTGTTGAAGAACTATCAGGAAAAGCGATTAAACTGCCCGTCGCTAACTGTTCTACTCCATAATCTTGCAACGCAACTCGTAAATTCGTTAATGAATTTGCAATAACTGGGCGTCTTGCTTTCTGTTTAAATTGATTAATAACTACTTCTGGAATACCATTAATAAAAATATCTGGCGCTGTTAACGTTGGCAAGCCCATTATCTCCCATTGACTTTCACGGTCACTGATGCCAATTGAACTCGGCTGTACCTTACTAAAAACTGCATGTGGTGACGGAAGCGGCGTCATCCCCATTGTTGGATGGATATTGCCTAGACCAATACTTTGCAGCGTTGGTAATTGCAAGCGAATACGAAAATGATCAGCAAGATGCCCCAACGTATCAGCACCCAAACTATTAAAATCGCCAGCATCCGGAGTCGCCCCGATTCCTAATGAATCAATAATTAGCATAAATATTCGCTGATAATATGGCTTATTCATCGTAAAATCTCCTGTTTTCTTAATATTTTACGCTTTTTCACAATATTTTTAATTAAAAACTTTATAATTAAGAAAGAAGGCTAAGCGTTTTAAGTAAGGAGGTAAATTATGAAGAAATTATCTAATAAGCAAAAACTAATTATTATTCTAGTTATCGCTGCTATTGCTGTTGTTCTACAATTCGGCTTTCACCTGCAACTATTTGCGCAAATTTTAGTAACGGTTGTCGGGGCAATCGTTGCTTTTTCAATGTTTGTGGGCATGATAAAAACTCTTCGCAGCGGAAAATATGGTGTTGACCTATTAGCCATTATGGCAGTTGTAGCAACACTAGCTGTTAGTGAGTATTGGGCCGCAATGGTTATCTTAGTGATGCTAACCGGGGGAGATGCGCTTGAAGATTATGCAGCTAAAAAAGCTAGCACTGAGCTTAAGGCGCTTCTTGATAATTCACCTCAAACAGCCCATCTAATCACCAAAAATGGCACAAAGGATATTCCCGTTAACGATGTTAAAATTGGCGATCAGATTATTGTTAAACCAGGCGAACTAGTGCCAGTCGATGGATATATTAAAGCTGGTGGCGGTTTATTTGACGAATCATCTTTAACAGGTGAATCACGCCCAATTTCCAAAAATCTCGGCGATGATGTTATGTCTGGATCAGTAAACGGAGACCATGCTGTGACCCTTCAAGTTACAAAGCTAGCTAAAGATAGTCAATATCAGCAACTTGTTAAATTAGTCAAAGAGGCAGAATCAACGCCTGCTCATTTTGTGCGGTTAGCCGATCGTTACGCTGTTCCTTTCACAATTGTTGCGATTATTATCTCTTCACTTGCTTGGCTAATTTCCGGTCACCCTGAACGGTTTGCCGAAGTCCTAGTAGTTGCTTCACCATGTCCGTTAATTTTAGCAGCCCCAGTAGCAATGGTTTCTGGAATGAGTCGTGCTTCACGGAACGGAATCGTTGTTAAAACAGGAAGCGTCCTCGAAAAATTAGCTGCAGCCAAAACAGGAGCGTTCGATAAAACCGGAACAATCACCAGCGGGCAATTAACTGTTGATAAGGTCATTCCCGCAAATAACATTGATAGCAATGTCCTCCTTCATTACGCAGCTAGCGCAGAGCAACAATCATCGCACATCTTAGCACGTTCACTACTTTCTTACGCTAGTGCAAAGGGCACTCCTCTATCAGCAGTTACAAATTTAGAAGAAGTAACGGGAAAGGGAATCCAAGCAACCGTTGATGATCATGATGTCCGCGTTGGCAAGCTTAAATATGTTGCCCCACAAAACGTGAAAGCAATGCAAACTTCAACTGCTATTTATGTTAGCGTTGATAAAAAATATTTAGGAGCGATTACTTTCACTGACCATATCCGTCCTGAAGCTAAGCAAACGATGGAACGGTTAAAAAAATTAGGCGTTACCAACCTCTTAATGCTTACCGGCGACCAAGCTGTGATTGCCGATAAAGTTGCTCAGCAAGTAGGAATAACTCAAGTTAAAGCAGACCTTCTTCCGCAAGATAAAATTAAAGCATTGAAAGAAATCCCATCAAATGAGCATCCGGTCTTTATGGTTGGTGACGGCGTTAATGACGCTCCATCACTCGTCACTGCCGATGTAGGAATTGCAATGGGCGCCCACGGTTCAACCGCCGCGAGCGAATCAGCATCAGTAGTCATCCTTAAAGATGATCTTTCGCGGGTCGCAAAAGCGGTTGCCATTTCAGAAGAAACATTAAAAATTGCTAAACAAGCGGTTTTAATCGGAATTGCGATTTGTACAATCTTAATGTTAATTGCTAGTACAGGAATTATTCCTGCCTTTGTTGGTGCCATGCTCCAAGAAGTAATTGATACTGTGTCAATCTTGTGGGCCTTAAAAGCACGTAAGTTGTCAGATTAATAGTAATTGACTTTTTAAAACTGCAAAGAGGCTGGGAGAAAACATTTGTTTTCTCCCAGCCTAACTATTTTAACGAACAATAGTAAGATAACGTGGCAAATAACCGTTAATCTCGAGTGTGAGTACAAGCGATAAACAACCTACAACGTGCTAATTATCGGCTTAGTTTAGCCAACTGCCTTATCGAGAAGGTTATTTTGGACTCTTTTTCACTATTTATTTTCTGAATAGAGCGTCTGTACTGCCTGTACATCTGTCGGTTGGATCGTGTAGAAAGATCCTGCCGGTTGCATTACCGAAACCGAATTTGTATGATCTAAGCCGATAGCGTGGCCTAATTCGTGTTCTGCAGTATTGACAATTCTTTCTTGACTGTATCCATAGCTTGGATCAGATAAATAGTATGTATTCAGGTATACAGTTGCGTGCATAAACTTACGCGTTAATGAATTCGACGATGTCTTGGTTAATCCAGCTGCATTTGAATCTGACCGGTTCATTGTTGTAACGACAATGTCTGCTTTACTTTGATTATCTACTCGTTTGAAAGTAAACGCGCCAGTTTGATTCCAGGCTTGAATGGCCGAATTAGCTGCAGCATCAAGTTGCGGATTATTTGTATTTACATAAATTGTAGCCTGGTTTGTTGCCCATCGTCCCGTTGACGGGATTGAAGTTTGGGTGCTCGTTTGCTGTTCTGTTGTTGGTTGTTGGTCGTTTTTAGAAGGATTATTATTTGTATCATTTAAATGGAGGTTTGCATTATCACTGGAACCAGTATCTTCTCTCCCCATTATTTTTGCGAGACGATCACGAACGTTCCACACTGTTTGATTAGCTGTTGCCTGTGCTTGGGCATTATTGAAATAAAGCCATCCTCCACCTACTAGAAGTCCTAAGACAATAACTCGCTTGAGCAGTCGAAAAATGAAATTTATCTCGTTCACCTTCTTTCGATTGTTAATATTATAAAAAGCTAATCGGGATAATTCATGAACTAAATTTTAAATTTTAGTAATGATTTCATCTAATAATTTAGTTCTCGACTGAGATCACGAGCATAAAACTTCATAATTTGCTCAATTGCAATGACATCATTTTGAGCTTGATGAAATTTAACTGGCGGTAAATGTAATAATCGACACATTTTTTCTAGGCTAATCGCACTCTTATTTTTCCAAACTTCTTTAGCTATTAATTTTTCTAAGTCTAGTGGTCGAATAGTCCGCCATGGCCGTTTTTCTTTAGGGATTTTCAAACGATTTGCTTCCCTATTTAGTAGTTCAAAATCGGTACTATTATCCCAGCTAACAATATAATCTGGGCGTTCAGCTGCAATAAACTGAAAAACACGTTGAAATATTTCTTCGATCGTATAGGTACTTGTTTCTGAAAAACGCACATCATATTGCCGTAAAAAAGCTAATTGACGGTCAGCTGACATATTACGACCATATAAATGGTAATCAAAACTACTGTGGCTTTCGTACATTCTTCCCGCAATTTGCGCCACACAATTCTGCTTTTTTTGCTGATCTTGATAAAATTCAAGGTCCAAAATTAATAACCGTGCATCACTGTTTAATACTTGTCGCAATTGGTCAAAATTATCAACTTTAGCCGCCCTCGATCCTACATCATTCTTGTCTTTAATCGTTGGCATTGCCTGTAATAACATTGTAGTCACGGGCAAAAATGAGCCAAAACGAATGACGGGTACCGTATCCTGTGCCATGCTATCCCCTCCCTTCCCAAAACATATGTTCGCTAAAATTGTATCACAATAACAAATTTAAACAAAGAGGGTTTTTACAGTTCTATAAGAATAAAGTTATTTAAGCCATAATAAAAAACGGATCACCCAGATCAGGATCCGTTTCTTAATGTAGACAAGTAATAAATGTGATTAAGCCAAAGATAATCCCAGGGAAGTTAGCCCAAAATACAGGCCAGTCCCGTTGCTGCTTAAAGTAAGCATATATACACCATAATGTACAATTGAGGGCCGCTACTAATGGTTGCAAGGGAGCCCCATAGTTTCCTTGTAAGTTATTTTTAATTTGGGAAATATAAGATACGTACATCAAAATGGCAACTACTGTAGCAACTTTACTTAAGATATTAATAAACCTTGTTTCTTCAATAACTGGCTTTTTATTCTTAGGTCTATCTGAATGCTCAACTAAATGTGCTGTTTTCATCAATAATCTCTCCTCAATCAAAACCATGTAAAACGTTTTATTAAAATAGCAAGACGATTGATCACGTCTGCGCAATACTGTCAATTTACGTTTATTATTGAGATATAGGGTCTGACTGCAGTTAAGACTAATATATTCACATCCATCATCTTACTACTTTGTGCAATTAATTTCAAACTATATAATTGTCTTATTTAAGCGCTTTTAGTGACAATTAATCCAAAATCAGTATAATTTAGGTACACAAAAAATTTGTGCTGGAGGGTTCTCAATGGAAACAATTAAAAATATTATCATTGGTTTTGGAAAAGGTGGTAAAACACTGGCGAAGTTCCTTGCTCAACAGGGTGAACAAGTATTAGTTATCGAAAAATCAAAACAAATGTACGGAGGAACCTGTATTAATATTGCGTGTCTTCCTTCTAAACGTCTCATCATTGAAGCTACTCGCGGAACTTCATTTGAAGACGCTGTCGATGGAAAAAACGTAATGACTTCTCAATTGCGTAAAAAGAATTATCAAATGCTTGCAAGTGAAGATAATATTACGATACTCGATGGAATTGCTCATTTTACTGGCAACCATACAATTGATGTACAGACCCCAGATGGACAAACATTTACTTATAAAGGCGAACGGATTTTTATTAATACTGGCGCCAAAGCAATTATTCCTGATATTCCAGGATTAAGGGAAAGTCCCTTTTTAATGAATTCAACAACAGCCATGGATCAGCTTAAGTTACCTCATGATCTCGTTATTATTGGTGGCGGCTACATTGGACTTGAGTTCGCTAATATGTTTGCGACATTTGGCTCACACGTAACCATTCTTGATCATCATAAAAAATTACTTCCCCGTGAAGATGATGATGTTGCTGAAATGGTTATCCAAAACTTCCATAACAATGGAATTAATTTTGAGGTCGGCGTTAACATTAAGGATATTAGTACCCAAGACGAACAAGCCGTAATTACTTTTACTAACGATGGTCAACATGAAACAACTATTTTTGCTGATAAGATTTTAGCCGCAACTGGTCGACAACCAGAAACGGCTAGCCTTGAGCTGCAAAATACTGACATTAAGGTTGATGACCACGGTGCAATTATCGTTGATGACTATCTTCATACCAGTGTTCCTAATGTCTGGGCAATTGGGGATGTTAAAGGCGGTCCCCAGTTTACTTATATTTCCTTAGACGATTTTCGTATCATTAAGGATGAGCTTTTCGGAAACAACAAACGGCATATTAGTGACCGACTAATCGTTCCAACTAGTGTTTTTATTGAACCATCTTTAACCCAAGTTGGTTTAACTGAAAAAGAAGCGCAAAAACAGGGCCAAGACTACCTACTCTTTAAAATGCCAGCAGCAGCCATTCCCAAGGCAAAGGTGCTTAAGGATACGCGCGGACTATTGAAAGTGCTTGTTGATCCATCAACAAATTTAATTTTAGGTGCAACCTTGTATGTCCAAGAAGCGCAAGAAATCATCAATATGGTTGCTCTCGCAATGCGAGCAAAGATTCCATATCAAATGCTTCGCGATCAAATTTATACCCATCCAACAATTAGTGAAGCATTTAATGACCTATTTAAGAAGCCAGTTAATAGATAACAAAAAGCTATGACGTGTTCCGTCATAGCTTTTTATTACAGTTTATTATCAAGGCGGTCAATCAGTTTTGAAATGTGATTATTAAGCTGATCAATCGTATCCTTTTGTTCGGCAATATGTTCTTGTTGACGATCAATTGTTTCCCGCAGTTCATCAGTCTTACTATGTTTGTCCTTTTTCTTTGTTCCCTTTTTTAGGGACTTTACGAGGGCGCCCATCGTATTAACATCATATTCATTTAATAACCCTGCTAACTCATCTAATTTTACATCCCGAATAGAACGCTTATCAGTGGTCTTTACTTTATCTTTTGCCATTATTGATCATCTTCTTTCTACTACCATAATTATAGAAGATTAATGACAAAATAAAAGCAATAAGGCCTCCTACACCGCTAGCAGATCAAGGATTGCTGGCGGTAATGGATGATCTAAAATAAGATTCATTCCAACTGCTGTTTTTTTCTTTGGCCCCACTAGCTCTTCAGCAACCGATGCTGCTTGAATACGAGCTGTTCCTAAATAGTAGAACTCTTTTCCGACCGCATCACTCTTTTTAACAAACAAATGCAACTTGACTTGCGGTTGACCATCCTTAACACCTGCTAGCAAGCGCTGAACTTCTGCAGAATCAAAATGACGGGGAGTACGGGTATACCAACGAAATGATTGTCCATCTTGAAATTGATTATTATATACTGCATTCCGCTTTTTAGCTGATTCTTTATGATAAGTTATAAAAATCGGACAAACGTCTTCTGCTACCCGATATCCGTACATTGGAGCACTCACATCTAACGGCCAATCTAATAAGCGGCAAACATCTTTACGGTCATATTGCTGATAGAGGGTAAAACTATTTTGTAAGTCATAATGCTTGGCTAGTTCTAACCCAGTTGTAACCGCATCGTTAAATAACTGGCTAAAGTCATGATGATCGTTTAGCCCCTCCATGATCGTTGGGTTAAACTGATAAGTAAATAAATCGGAATGGGTTACCACCGCTTGTCCACCGTACTGATCTTTTTTTAATTTTTTACCAGCTTTTACGGCAAAAAACTCTAAACTTAAAATATCATCTACTGACCGCAAAACATTTGGCGATATACGAATATTTCGTCGCTTTAATTCACGCTTAAATTCCTTAAGCGAACACGATCCGTTGTTAATTAATAATTGTAATAATACTAACTCATGCGGCCGTTTACCATTAAGTAATTCTTTGGTCAAAAACATCAATACTTTATTTTCGTATTGTGTGAGTTTTAGCTTATTACCTACTTTTTCAAGAAATGTACCGTAATGATTAATTTGCGAATTATGGGCAAAGACTTGCGGCGCAACTGACCCATAACGATAAAAGTCGAGCAGAAGCGGCGGCCGGCCAAGTTGGTGAACTAACTCTTGATATGCTTGACGGAGTTCGCGCATTGAGTCTAGTTTAACTTGTTCAAGTGAAGCAAGAATATGTTCTTCCGCAACTTTCCTAAAATTAATTGTTGATACATCAAGATTTGTAGGGAGTTTTATTTCCTGACGAGCACGATCCTTGCTCCGACTATTGTCTTGATTCAACGCAAGCGGAATCAGGTAATTGTGTTTATAGTTACCGATAAAATCAATCACTGTAACATAATCTTTTCCTGGATACTTTCGCAAGCCGCGGCCCAACTGTTGTGTAAAAACGATTGGCGATTGAGTATTACGCATCATAATAATTTGATTTAGCGAGGGAATATCTACTCCTTCATTAAAGAGGTCAACCGTAATTAAATATTCAAGTGTTCCATTTTCCAGTTGGGCGACTGCTTTTCTGCGCTCTTGTGGACTATTTTGGTTAGTAAGCGCTCTTGACGGATGACCTGCCATGGAAAACTGTTTAGCTAATTCTTTAGCTTCCTCCTGCCGACTGCAGAATACTAAGCCCCGTGGCTGTTTTCCGCAATAACCATAGTAATCTACTTGATTAAGAACATATTGGACTCGTTCAGGAGCAGCAAGTTGATTTAGTTTGGTCGTTTCGCTAATTAATTCGCCCCCTGCCTCATAATCAGCTACTCCTACGTAATGAAAAGGAGCAAGCATTTTAGCAGTTAACGCTTCCTTTAAACGGATTTCATATGCAAGGTGGTAATCAAAAAGCTGATAGACATCTTGACTATCCATTCGTTCCGGAGTCGCCGTCATCCCCAACCAAAATTGGGGGTTAAAGTGCTTAAACACTCGTTGGTAGCTGGGAGCCGCCGCTCGGTGAGCTTCATCAATTAAGATATAGTCAAATTCATCCCGCCGCAATTTAGCTAACACAGATGGCTGGCTTAATGTTTGAACTGTTGCAAATAAATATTTTACCTGCCAGTCACGTTGGTTACCGGTTAACAAACCGTAATCACTAGCTGAACCACCAATTACACGCTGAAAACTAGCCAGCGACTTTCGCGCAATTTGTTCCCGATGAACAACATACAAAAAACGCCGCGGTCGATAGTTTTTGACGGCAAAAGCGCCTAGATAAGTTTTGCCAGTTCCCGTTGCTGAAACAACAAGCCCTTTTTTAGCACCACTGTTAACCAGCGAATTCAGCTGCTTAAGTGCCGCAGCTTGCATTTTGTTAGGAACAATTATTTTTGCCTGCGTTTTCATTTGCGGATGGATTTGTGGCAACTGCCATTTACGACGATAATCGGCAATCCACGCATTATCCATCACGATACTACGGTCTGTAATTGCCGTTAGTTCTGTTGTTAACTGTTGAAAAAGGCTTCCGGTGCGGCGTGAACTTAGTTTGAGATTCCATTCTTTATTAACCAGCAGCGCAGAACGTGTGAAATTGGCACTCCCGATAATCATTGTCTGGTACTGACCATGGTCAAATAGGTACCCTTTAACATGGAAGCCATCATCATTAGCAATTTTAACTGTTAAGTTCGGAATTTTTTGTAATTCCACAAACACTGCTGGCCGATTGAAGTTTAAATAGCTACCTGTAATAATTGTGCCCTTAATTCCCCTTTGTGCTAAATCAGCCATGACTGCTTTAAAAGGAACCAGCATGTCCTGAGTAATAAAAGCCACCGCCCAGGTAAAATTACGACAGGTTAATAATTCTCGTCGCAATGCTTGCCAGACTGTTGCACCATGGTCATTAGTTAAAAGTTCTGGTCCTATTTCTGCGTGCCCTTGATATTGATCACTAATCAGGGCATTTAAAATTGCGTCCTGTAGGATTGAACTGGTCATTAATTCTCCTCCTTCAAACATTACACTACGAACAAAAAGAAGCCACAAACCAGCCCACAGATAAAGCCAATAACGACGTCGCACGGAAAGTGCACGCCACCAAGTACCCGTGTAATTGCCGATCCGATTGATAAGAATAACAAAATTATTCCCCAGGAAATATTAAAGTATAATCCGCACATAGCAATCACCGTTGCTGAAAACACATGCCGACTCGGCATTGAATCCCCTGTTTTAGCACGGGGAATAAGCGGACTGATTGCATATTTTTCATAAGGACGCGGCGCATTTATTCGTTGCCGAATTAAAGATAAAATCAAAAACCCGATTCCCGGAATTATGATTAGTTTCCATAAAGTATCAAGCTGTTTTTTAGCGGCCCAGAGTAAAAGAAGAATGTAAACCAGGTACATTATCCACACAATTACTAGATTAATGCCGCGCAAAAGGCTTAGCGCTACCGGATGCTGACGAAAGGGAGCCGCTATATGACGATAGAATTGTTGATAATCATATTTCATTATGGCAAGTCATTCCCCGCTGCCAGATAAAGATCATACCATTCTTGGTTAGTTAAAGTAATATCACTGCCACTAGCGCTATCTTTGATATGTGCAGGGGTCATTGTCCCAAGAAGGACCTGCATGTGGGCGGGATGGCGAAGAATCCAGGCAACTGCAATCGCATTCTTACTTACCCCATATTTATTAGCTAACTGGCCAAGCGCCTGATTCAACTTCGGAAATTGATCGTTATTGATAAAAGTACCAGCAAAAGTTCCATACTGAAAAGGCGACCAGGTCTGAATCGTCATGTGTTTGCGCCTTGTATACTCAATCAACCCACCATCATGATTGTTTGCTTTTTCATCGGTCATATTGGTATGTAAACCAAAATCAATCATGCCGGTGTGCTTTAACCCAAATTGAACTTGGTCGATTAATAACTGCTGATTAGTAGCAGACTGCAATAGCTCAATCTGTTGCGGATTAAAATTTGAAACACCAAAGTGGCGGACTTTCCCCGTTGCTTGTAGCATGTCAAAAGCAGCCGCCACCTCCGACGGTTCCATTAAAGGATCGGGACGGTGAATTAAAAGTGAATCTAAGTAATCGATCCCCATCCGTTGTAAAATCCCATCAACTGCCGCTAACAAATGCTGTTTTGATGAATCATAGCGAGTTATCTTGTTATCACTATTAGCAAATAAGCCTGCTTTCGATTGGATATAGAAATCCTCACGCTTAAAGCCCCCTTGCTTAAAAGCTTGCCCAAAGCGGATTTCTGATGACCCCCGTCCTAACACAGGATCATTTCCATAAATATCAGCAGAGTCAATAAAATTTATCCCAGCATCATGAGCAGCTATTAACGCAGCTAATGATTGTGCTACTGTTAATGTCCCCATGCGCATAATTCCCAGCGCAACATTTGATACCGCCCAATTTGTTCCGCCGATTTTTACCTTTTTCATGTTAAGGCCCCTTCTTTCGCCAGTTTTATCCTAATTCTATTTTAAATTATCTATTTTTGCTTTGCCATTCATTCCAAGTTAAATTCATGTTACATTTAAGGAACTTTGAATTAAAGGAGGGAGTTAATTGAAAACACAGACAAAAGGCGTATTACTGGCAGCTGGCGGGGCATCATTATGGGGTGGTTCCGGTGCCGCTGCCCAGTATCTTTTTAGCACAACAAACATAACAACAAGTTGGCTAGTAGCCGTTCGACTATTGGTTGCAGGAATTCTTCTAACTAGTTGGAGCATTTACAAACAACCACAGCAAGTTCGCTCGATCGTTGGGCATCGTCCTAACCTTATTATTTTACTCATGTTTGCCTTGTTAGGGATGATGAACTCGCAATTGACTTATTTCTTAGCGGTAAAATATAGTAACGCCCCGACTGCAACGGTTATCCAATATCTACAACCAGTAATAATTATCGTTTGGCTGGCACTCGCGCAGCATAAATGGCCCCGAAGAATTGATAACTTTTCGATTGTTATTGCCCTAGTTGGCACATTTTATCTTGTAACCGGTGGTCATATTAATACCCTCACCTTAACCCCAGCGGCTCTCTTTTGGGGACTGTGGTGTGCATTTGCAGCGGCACTTTACACCATGCTTCCACGTCCGCTTTTACAAAAATTTGATGCCCTTACAGTATGCGGCTTAGCAATGCTAATTAGTGGAATAATCTTAAGCCCCTGTCTTCTGACCAGCAACCCGCCAACTTTAACTAACTGGCAGTGGTTCCTCGTTGCTTATATTGTTGTCGGTGGTACGATGTTTTCCTACACGATGTTTCTACAAAGCATTCGTTACATTTCGCCAGCAGCAACCGGTATCCTTAGCGCATTTGAACCACTAATTGCTACTTTGCTAGCTGTCACCTTTTTAGGAACTAATTTAACATTAGCGGCAATAATTGGTTCTTTATTAATCCTGTTTACAACCATCCTTCAAGCTGTTCCGCTTGACCGCATTATGAAGAGCTTTTATCACAATAAAGACTTAAATTAAACGCTAATGTAAAAATAGGAGCGCACCCATCAAAAAATAAATATCCATCAGACGAGATAGTAAAGTCAGCAAAACTTCTATCGCGTCTTTTTTATAATCTAACATTTGGCACTATTTTGATAACAAAATTCACTATATTTTTCTTTTGAAAGCGCTACGATAAAAATAGCAATAAACGTTTTGAAAGGAAGTTATCGTATGCCAATTAAATATCATCAGCAAAGTCGTGAGTTTCATTTATATAACGACCACATTAGCTACATCCTCAAAGTTCTGCAAAATGACCAGCTTGGTCAACTTTTCTTTGGTCAACGCGTCCCCGATCGTGATAACCATAATTATTTGGTCGAAAATACATACCGCCCCGTCACCTCATATGTATATGATAATGATTATTCCTTTTCATTAGGCAATCTAAAGCAGGAATATCCCGCATACGGGACAACTGACTACCGTATGCCAGCTTTTGAAATTAAACAGCCAAACGGCAGCACCATTACCAATTTTAAATATGTCTCACATAAAATTTTTGCCGGGAAACCTACACTCTCTGGTCTGCCGGCAACTTATGCTGAAAATGACGAGGAAGCTACAACATTAGAAGTCCTCCTCCACGATTCACTTATTAACGTTGACCTCATCTTAACCTACACTATTTTTGACCACTATAATGCTATCGCCCGTAATGTTAAATTCATCAATCACGGGGAAGAAGATTATCAATTAACTACTGCAATGAGTATGAATCTCGATTTACCAGATGATGATTACGATTGGCTGCAATTTTCTGGAGCGTGGGGCCGGGAACGGCAATTAAAGTCTGCTCACCTTCGTCCTGGTATTCAATCGGTTGGGAGTACGCGAGGCGCCTCCAGTCATATGCAAAATCCGTTCGTTATTCTTAAACGTCCGCATACAGACGATTTTCAAGGTGAAGCGTACGGCTTTTCTCTCGTTTACAGCGGAAACTTTTTGGCCCAGGCTGAAGTAGACCCTTATAAAGTTACCCGCGTTCAGTTAGGAATTAATCCCTTTCATTTTTCATGGAAACTCGGTCCGCAACAAGCATTCCAGACTCCAGAAGCTGTAATGGTTTATACCGCTAAGGGATTGAATGACCTTAGTCAAAACTTCCATCACCTCTACCAACAACGACTTGTTCGCGGATATTGGCGGGACCGGCAACGCCCTATCCTTGTCAATAATTGGGAAGCAACTTATTTTAATTTTACGGAAGAAAAGCTACTAACCCTAGCAAAAACAGCCAAGAAATTGGGAATTGAATTATTTGTCCTTGACGATGGCTGGTTTGGTAAACGAACGACTGAAACAGCTGGTCTCGGTGACTGGTGGGTAAACCACGATCGGCTTCCTGATGGCATTAGCGGGTTATCCGCAAAGATTCATGACTTAGGGATGATGTTTGGACTTTGGTTTGAACCCGAAATGACTAATAAAGACAGTGATCTTTACCGCAACCATCCTGATTACATCATTGAGACCCCTAACCGCCACCCATCACAGGGGCGGAAACAATACGTCCTTGATTTCTCGCGTCCCGAAGTCGTTGATTATGTTTATCGATTAATGGCTAAAGTTCTCCGTGAAGGTAATGTTGATTACGTCAAATGGGATATGAACCGCAATATTACCGAATGCTTCTCGTCAGCTTATCCCGCCGACCAACAAGGCGAAATTTTCCATCGTTATATTCTAGGGGTCTATCGCCTATATGACCGCTTGATTCATGATTTCCCTAAAATATTATTTGAATCTTGTGCCAGCGGGGGTGGCCGTTTTGATGCCGGGATGCTTTACTATGCCCCGCAAGCTTGGACAAGTGACGATTCCGACGCAATTGAACGATTGAAAATTCAAACCGGAACATCTTATTGCTACCCAACAAGTTCCATGGGGGCTCATGTATCTATTTCGCCTAATGAGCAACTACAACGACAAACGCCACTTAAAACGCGTGCTGATGTAGCATTCTTTGGAGCATTTGGTTATGAGTTAGACCTAAATACTCTTTCCCCCGATGAACTTGAGCAAGTTAAACAACAGGTTTCCTTTATGAAAGATCATCGCCAACTCTTCCAGTTTGGTACGTTCTATCGGTTAAAAACTCCCTTCAACAGTAACATCGTTGCCTGGTTAGTTGTTTCCCCTGATAAGAAGCAAGCCATTATGGGATACTTTAAGATTCTCAATGACGTTAACGCTGAATATCGTCGCCAACGTATCCCTGGTCTGGCACCGACAACGCAATATCGGGTTACCGAGGAAGCCGGGGCACAACTAGGTACTTTCAGCGGCAGTGAGCTTGCTAATATCGGTCTCGTTACTACTGATGCCTCCGCTGGTGAAAATAAAGAAACAACAGATTTTTATAGCAAACTTTTTATTTTTGATGCGCATTAAAAGCGAGGTGTGCTTATGTATCAATTTAAACGGATAACAATGGCCTTTTGCGGCGTAACTCTCTGTGGTCTTTGTGTAGGAATGCTCCAAAAGGCTAATCTGGGAGTTGATCCTTTTACATGTTTTGTAACGGGAATCGCTAACATTTTTAGTTCAACTTATTCAACTTTCTATTTGATTTTAACCGGCATCCTGTTACTGCTCGTCTTTGTTTTACGTCGTCATTATATCGGGATTGCAACAATAATTAATCTTCTCTTTACAGGAATCGCTGCCGACGTAATGCATGCACTCTTAGATGTCGTCTTTCCCCACCCCACCCTAGTCATCCGCTGGGGACTAATGCTTATTGCGATTGTCTTTACCTGCTTAGCGGCGGCCCTCTATTTTACTGCCGATCTGGGAGTCTCGGCATACGATGCAATTGCCCTTATTGCCGCCTATAAATATCGTTTGCTGCCATTTAAATACTGTCGAATTATCACTGATAGCATTTGTGTCCTTGTTGGCTTTGCATTTGATGTTACACTCGGTATGGGAACAGTGATTACCGCTCTATTCATGGGGCCATTAACACAATGGTTCAAAGTACACCTTGCTGAACCATTACTCACCCATGGCCGATCAATAAAAACAACTTTTTAGTAAAAAACTAGCTTCCACAAAATTACAATGCTGGAAGCTAGTTTTTACTTTGCTGGCGATATTGGCGCGGGCTTATGCCATAAGTCTGTTTGAATACCCGTGTAAAAGAATTTGTTCGTTGATATCCGCATTGTTCCGCCACTTGGTCAATACTTATATCAGATGATTCTAACAGGTGGCGGGCCTTAGTAATTCTAAAATTACGAATATATTCACTTGGTGTCAAATCAAGATCTTGCTTAAATAAATCAGTGAGATAACTCCGATTAACATTAATCGCTTGTGCAAGATTATCGACAGTTACGGTTGTCAAATGATGGCCTATATGATGAATCGCCTGCGTTACATAGTGATTTTGCTCGGGCCTAATCGGCTGGACATTAGCAACTACTCCACTAGCAATATAACTTAAGAAGCGAAAAAGGTAACTTATTGCCCGTAAATTTTTCGCAGGCGTTAAATTATTAAGCGCTAAAATTTCATTAACACAATTAGCTAGGCGGTAAGATTCGTCACTACTAAATACTGGACTTGTCTCTGAAAGATTAAGCTGGTCGACCCATGTTGCTGCACTCTTACCAGTAAAGCCTAACCAGACGTAAGACCATGGTGTCTCCTTATCTGCCACATAAGTAGTTCGGTAATTTGGCTCAATCAAAAATCCCTGTCCTGCATGAAGATGGTAAGCAATGTTATTTACCTTAAATGTTCCTGAGCCAGCTAGTATGTAATGAATCAAATAGTATGGACGGACAGCGGGGCCATACTTGTGTTCAGGCATCGTATCAGAACGACCGACTGAAGTTAAACCTAATTCAATCCTTGGATTAACTGCATAATCACGTGCTATTGCTTTTTCCAATACTACCATCTCCCCCTCGCTATTTATATCGCTTTCACTCGTTGATAAAAAAAGAGGCAATCCAGACTAATCTGAACTGCCTCTCTAGGTCAGGGCGGTATGTGGGATTTGAACCCACGCGTGCCGGACCCACAAACCGGTGTGTTAACCAAACTTCACCAATACCGCCATAACAACTGTTAATAACTATAACACATAATAGCAGTATATGGAAAGGATTTTTTAGTTTTCCTGCTCATTTTTCAAATAATTAACCATCCGCAAGAAATTATCAACATCAAGACTTGCACGGCCAATCAAAACTCCGTCAACATCTGGCTTATTCATAATCTTGCCAATATTATCCGGATTAACGCTTCCACCATAGAGGATGCGGATTTTGTCTGCTATCTCATAAGTATAATTATCAGCAATCGTGCGACGAATCTGTCGGCAGCCCTCTTCTGCAAGCGTTGGGTTAGCATGTTGACCGAAGCCAACCGCCCAGCTTGGTTCATAGGAAACTACTACATTTTTTATTTGATCAAGCGAGACACCGCGGAGTACACTCATTAACTGCTGAAAAACATAATGAATCTCACCATTAACTTCTTTTTGGACCATTGTCTCATCAGTACAAATAATTGGTGTCACGCCCATTTCAAGCGCTGCTAAAACTTTTCGATTGACGGTGTCATTATCTTCATTGAATAGGCGGCGTCGTTCAATATGCCCTAGCATAACATAGGACACGCCAGCATCTGCTAGTCCCCGCAAACTAATCTCACCAGTATACGGACCTGAATACTCGGCTGATGCATTCTGGGCAATAATTTTTAGACCGGAATCATCTGCTGCTTGAATCATACTTGGCAACGCAAATGCCTGCGCTGCAATTCCTACTTCAAGTTTTTGCGGATCTGGTAATTTATTCTTTATCGCGTTAACAAATGCTACAGACTCTTGAACATTTTTGTGCATCTTCCAATTGGCTGCAATAAAAGGTTTTCGCATTTTTCGCTCCTCCTTTAGCTATCAAATTTAAGTATCGCATATTTCCCACAAATTTTTCATTAAATATTCGCTAAATTTTGTCCCATCTTAATCCCATTTTCTTTTATAAGTCAACAAATTCTTGCTATTCTTTAAACTAAGCGGATTCTTAACAGGGAGGGACGTTTAATTGATGAAACGAATTTATGAACTAGCTACTAAATTTAGCCATGCTTTACGACTATTTACAATTTTAGCCTTAGCAATTTTAGGCATTGTCTTGACAGTTCTCTTATTTACTGAAATTTTCTCGCTTATTCCATTAATGATAGCTGGAAATACCGACCATGTTATTTTTGAAATTTTAGATCGAGTAATTGTCTTTTTCCTTTTCTTTTCATTTATCACGATGATTATTGCCGCTTTAAAACATCATGGACACATTGCTGTTGATTTTTTACTTAGCTTGGGTATCATGGCCCTAATTCGGGGACTCATCGCTGCTCACGGACAGCCTTATGAAATTCTTACAAGTTCTATTGCTATTTTATTGCTAATTATCGGTATGGTAACATTGAAACACTTTATGAAATGAGGAGTCTTGCAAATGACAAAAGCATACTTAATTCACGGAACCTCAACCCGTGATGATGACTGGTTTCCATGGCTAGCAGAAGCAGCTAAACCATCTATTGAGATTGATCGGCTTTGGCTTCCTAACCCTTATCATCCAATTCAAAGCGAGTGGGATCAAGCCGTTGATCACCAAATCGAACCTCACGATGGTATCATCCTTATCGCCCATAGTCTCGGTTGTATCACCGCCCTCCGTTATCTTGAGCACCAGCAAATTAAGAGTGTACGTTTATTACTTGTGGGGGCGTTCGATAAAACTTTACCAAATTATCCCCAACTTGATGAATTTATGCTACCAGCACCCAATTATCAGCAAATTATTTCTAAAATATCTAAAGCAACTGTAATTACCGCAAAGGATGATCCAATCGCACCATACAAAAATAGTATTGAAGTTGCTAATAAGATTAGAGCAAAACTCATAGTTCTAGAAAACGGGGGACACTTTTTGAGTAGCGATGGCTTCACAAATTTTCCTCTCGCCTTAAAAGAATTAATCAAACTCGCTATGTAGCTTAAATTTCAAAAGAAAAAAGATGGTTTGGGTTAATAATTAAAATTAATTCATGCATATAACACTTACTTATAATTTTTTGCTTATAAACACTCCCATAATTAAGCAGCAAGCTCATTAAAAGCTTAGCTAATTATTATCGTCACCGACTTTCAGACCTGTTACAATAACTGGTGGAGATGGGGAAATGATCAAATTGATGGTTATTTCTCATAAAGACAACTAATTAAGTTGCGCTGTAAAAAATATTTTAATTATGTTAAAGGAGTTGTTCAATATGATGTCAATTATGAGTAATATGATCGCCCTGGTTAGCTTTGTTGCACTGATTATTGCAACATGCGCCCACGTAATTAACAACCGGGCCTAGCAATTATTTTTCATTTAGTTATTAGAAGGCTGAGAAAAA
>NZ_QORN01000025.1:0-3571 GCF_014830205.1 Limosilactobacillus walteri | reverse complement strand
CTTTTCATGACGAAGCGTTTCGATGACAATGCGGTCTTCAAATGATAAAATAGTGGTGCCCATAAAGGTCCTTCTTTCTAATGGAATGTTGTGACGACACCATTAAAGACCTTTATGGGTTTTTCTGTCCACTAAAATGTTCAACTTAAATTTTACAATCTGCCATTTGGTATTGTATACTATATCTTGCAATGATATTATATGACATATAATATAGTAAAAAGAAAAGGAGAGGGCGCATGAAGATTCAGATAACAGCGGATTTGCTTGATGGGATGGTCTTAGCAATTCTCGAACATGATGATTACTATGGCTATGCCTTGACCCAGCGGATGCAATCGGCGATTACGATCTCAGAATCAACGATGTATCCGGTCTTACGGCGGTTAAAAAAGGACGGGTACTTGACGACTTATGATCAACCCTACCAGGGTCGTAATCGGCGTTATTACCAAATAACCGCCGAGGGTCGGAAACATTTAAGGCGAATTCGCAAACTATGGCATGACTACAAAGAAAGCTTAGACGGAATCTTTTATGCAACACGTGAGGGGGAAGATAAGGATGACTGAGGCCCAAAAGTATATTAATGACTTAGCAGCATATTTAAGCCCGCTAAAAGCTGAAGAGCGTGATGATGCTCTGGAATTTTATGATGAGTATATTACAGATGCAGGACTTGATACCCGGTCAGCAATTGAGGAAAAATTAGGAACGCCGCGACAATTAGGTCATAAAATCTTAGCTGATTATTCTATCAAGATGAATGATGAATCAGCAAAGCAGGGACCGGCCTCTGCTAAATCAAGCTGGCGGGTCTTTTGGTGGGTCTTGGCCGCGATTGTTACTTCACCAATCACTTTCGGCCTCGCGATTGCCGCATTAGTCGTATTAATTGGTGTTGGTGTTGCGGCCTTAGGACTAATCATCGGAATTATTGCGATGATTATGAGTATTGCAGTCGTGGCGGTTGTTGCGTTATATGCTGGAATTGCATTAATGACGGTTGAACCTTTTAGTGGTTTATTTTATGTCGGTTTAGGCTTAACGTTTATTGGGCTATTCCTTGTCTGTGTGCCATTATCATACTGGTTGATCCGCTTAATCGCACAAGGAATCGCCAACTTTGCAAAATTCTTATATAACAAGACTCAGGCAAGGAGGGAAGCTAAATGAAGAAGGTATTTAAGATTGGCTGGGTAGTTTTAGTAATTGGCTTAATTGCCCTCGGAATTGGGCTCTTTAATGGCGGAAATAAAACGGTCTATTTTGATGGTAACCGGCCACAAATCGTTCATAACCGTGTTCATCATTTGAGTGCTAATAAGGAATTTGAACGGGTCGATATTTCTGCTTCGACCGCGAATGTGGTTATTCGTGCAGGAAAGAAGTACCAAGTTGCATACTATGGCATGGGCGGCCATGTGCCAGCAGCGACTGTCCATAATCGTGTCGTTTCAATTCGTCAATCTGGTGGTGCTTCATATGGTTTCAGCCTTAACAGTTACCGTGACCAAGACTTAATTGTGATTACGATTCCTCATGATCAGGCTTTAGCAGGACGAATTCAGTTAGATAGTGGTAATTTAACAGTTAAAGGTATTAACCTTGAGAATGCTAATGTTGAGGTTGACTCAGGAAATGTCGACTACCAACAGGTAACGTTAAACAATGGTCAAATCAATATTCAATCAGGGAATTTTGATGGGCAACAGCTAACGGTTCATGGTCACTATACCGTAAAGAATGATAGCGGTGATAATACAGTTACTAATACAACAGTTGACGGTTACTACCTTAAAACAGACGATGGTGATAATGAGCTTAATGGTGAGGATAAGGGGACAAGTACACTAGCTGAAAACGATACGGCTAATAATGTCTTACGCTTAATAAACCAATCAGGAGACAATGAAGTGAATTAATAAAGAAGTTATGTTCGTGACGAAATGCATGAACATAACTTCTTATTTTTAATACAAGTTTAAAATTACTTATCTTGTCTAGATTCACGTATAATATGTTTACGATTCCATAACATTAAACCAAACGTAATGATGATGATTACAGCAACACCGATTACAGTTGTATTTGCTGTTAGCTCATAAACTACCCATGCTAATGGACTAGCAGCAAAATCAATGCTTGCCACTGAGCTTGTACCAGCGGGAATAAAAGATTGATGAACGATCTTTACAGCAGTGGTAAAGATGCCAGCAAGCATGGTTGCTGAAAGAACACCAAAAACCATACTAATTAATCCAGTTAAAAATGTTCGTAATACGTTACCTTTAGTGTATGGCAAAACAAGTGGGAAAATATAAATCAATCCTGATAAACTAGCTAAAGGTAAAAATTGATTTCCTGGAATGATGACAGCTAAGAATAAAATAATAGGAATTAAAAGCAAGGAACAAAATAGGGTTGTAGGATGTCCGATAACAAGGGCAGGGGTCATACCGATATTAAATGATTTTCCTTTGAAATGTTTGGAAATAATATCTTGTGCTCGTTGTGAAATTGGAGCAAGCCCCTCAATGAAAAGCTTGGTAATTCGTGGAATTAAGACCATAACAGCACTTAAAATAATACCAAGTTGCAAAACTTTTGCTATGGAATAATGAGCTAATAAACCGATGATAATTCCTACGATTACTCCGAGAAACATCGGATCACCAAGAATTCCAAATCGTTTAGACATTTTTTCAGCATCAAAATCAACTTTATTTAGTCCAGGAATTCGTTCACAAATCCAATTAACTATAATTGCAAATGGAATAAAACTTACACAGAATGCTTGAGGAATTGAAATTCCGTCAAGATCTTTACCATAAAACCTTTGTAAACGGTGTTGTGATCGATCTGCACCAACAAGCGTGATAGCAATAGTAACAATAGATGCAATGAGTCCTAAAATAAAGCTATGAGTTGCTATTGAAACAATAGATCCAATAAATGCAAAGTGCCAATAGTTCCATAGATCAACGTCTAGCGTTTTAGTAGTTTGTGTTAAGAGCATAATTACATTAATTAGTAGTCCTAATGGAATAATAATAGCCCCAACTTGCGTTCCGAAAGCCACTGCTGATGCAGCAGGCCATCCAATGTCTAAAGAGTGTAAGTTAAGATTATAGATTTTAACCATAGCGTTAACAGCAGGTCCGATATTATCAGATAATAATTGAGTTATAACATTTAATCCGACAAAACCAACCCCAACAGATAAGCCGGCTTTTAATGATTTACCAACACCCATTCCTAAGCAGATACCAAAAATTAGAAAAATTATTGGCATCATAACACTTGCCCCAAGGGACATAATATAATTAATTACTCCCATTTTTACCCCTCCATTAATTCAAAACTTCACAAAATAACTGAAATGGAAAGCTCAAACAAGATCTCCTTGCTGAGCTTTTTTATTAACGAACTAAATATCCGCCATCAACTGGCATAATCGTTCCGTTTACGTAATTAGCAGCGTCACTTGCTAAGAAGACAGCCACGCCCATTAATTCATGAGGCTCAGCCCAGTGACCAGCCGGAATTCTGTCAAGGATCTCCTGGTTCC
>NZ_QORN01000024.1:0-41191 GCF_014830205.1 Limosilactobacillus walteri | reverse complement strand
AGAAAGTTATTAGATAAATCCGCTAAAATTATTTATAAATTGAATGGCTAACTATTGAAAGAAAGCATTTTCTTTTATGAAATATTTGGATTAAAATATAGAAAGGTAATAAAGGAGGCTATCTTGATAATGAAAAAAGCAATTTTTGAAAAAGTTAGTCAAGTCAAGCTTGTTGATGTGGATCGCCCCACAATCGAACAACCAGATGATGTAATTATTAAAGTTGTCCGGACCTGTGTTTGCGGATCAGATCTTTGGAATTTTCGGGGAATTAATCCACTCACAGAAGGCGAAGAAAATTCTGGTCACGAAGCTTTAGGGATTGTCGAAGAAGTCGGTGACGAGATTACAACAGTCAAACCAGGTGACTTTGTAATTGCGCCATTTACTCATGGCTGTGGTCATTGTGCTGCTTGTCGTGCAGGCTTTGATGGTTCGTGTGAAGCTCATACCGATAACTTTAGCAATGGGGTTCAAGGTCAATATTATCGCTTTGCTCATGGGCAATGGGCACTCGTTAAAGTCCCTGGCAAGCCAAGCGATTATAGTGAAGGAATGCTTAAATCATTATTGACATTAGCGGATGTCATGGCAACTGGTTATCACGCTGCCCGTGTTGCTAATGTTGGCGCTGGCGATACTGTTGTTGTATTGGGTGACGGTGCGGTTGGCCTTTGTGCAATTATTGCTGCTAAGATGCGCGGTGCCAAGAAAATCATTTCAACTAGCCGTCATGCAGACCGGCAAGCACTTGCTGAAGAATTTGGGGCAACTGATAATGTTGCTGAACGTGGTGAAGAAGCCATTCAAAAGATTATGGAATTAACCAATGGTTCTGGCGCGGATGCGGTCCTCGAGTGTGTTGGAACTGAACAATCAACAGATACTGCCATGAAAGTTGGCCGCCCTGGAGCAATTATTGGACGGGTCGGCTTACCGCATACGCCTAAGCAGGATATGGCGGCACCATTCTATAAAAATACGATCGTTGCTGGTGGTCCAGCTTCTGTAACGACTTATGATAAGGCAGAATTATTAAAGGCGGTCCTCGATGGTGAGATCAACCCAGGAAAAGTCTTTACCAAGAGTTTTAGTCTTGACCAGATTCAAGAAGCATATGAAGCAATGGATAAGCGTAAAGCGATTAAGTCCTACATCATTATGAACGGATTTGAACGCGAATAATTAAGTATAAATTTAATTTTGACTCAGGGTACTATTTTAATGGTCCTCTGGGTCTTTATTATACTTACAAAAAATCAGGGCAACATTAAGGCATAAAAAAGTGAAGCGTGATAAAATACCAAGATAGAGTATAAAACAAGCGGGATGATAAATATGCGTCGGTATCGCTTTTTAGCACTGGCGATTATCTTAAATTCAATTGGGCACTCAATGACGATTGTAACCAACATGGGGAGTATGCCGTGGCCGGCTTCAATCGTTAATATTATGCATCTGATGCATTGGAATATGACTGAAACTATTTTTACAGAAGGCCTGTTTGTGATTGGTCTTAATATTTTGCTAGTTGGTGAGTTTGTACCAAAAGAATTTGGTTGGGAGCTGACTTTTTTAATTCCCTATAGTATCCTAATGCAGTTATTTGCTGATGTGTGGCGCTTTTGCGGTCTCAATACGAGTCAGATCCTAGTCCGGTTCGGTTTCGACCTCCTTGGATTAGTAATTGCTTTTGCCGGCTATGCCTTATATCAACAATGCGACTGTTGTTATCACCCGCATGATAAGTTGACAGTATTTTTAAAACGCCGGGCAACCGTCAAATTTACCAAATATTTCAATATTGTTTTGCCAATTATTATCATCTTGTTATGTGCGATGAAAAATCAGGCAATTTATGCATTTAATATTGGCACGCTGATTGGTTTCCTTGGTCAAGGACGAATCGTTAGTTTTTGGCAGGAACGGTTAGCGCCACGTTGTCATTTCTAAGATTAATTATGGGGGTGATTAAATGCGTCGTTTCTTATTAGCGTTACTAGTTGTGGGGATGATCGGAGTGAGTGGTCGCCAAGTTTTTGCTGATGATACGAATGCAAACTCACAGCCGTTTCAATCCTCATTTTTTAGTCCAGATACGGTCAATGATAATGATTTTCAATTTTCAAATTCGTCCCAACGTCCTAATGCTGAACGGCTAGCGATTCCACAAAACACGCCAACACCATTAGAGGGGATTCGCTGGAAGAAAAAGAACATAACTATTTATATGGAGACGACTGATCCAAAGTTAAAATGGGCTTTTCGTGATGCGGTCAAGAAATGGAATAAAACCAAAGCAGTTCATATTCGGTGGATAAAGGACGAAGAAAAAGCCAATATTATCGCGGCCGATGGGGATCTTGCCCGTAATAGTACGGGCAATAATAATGTTGGCTATACAACCTCTGAACTGGGTTCAACACGGACAGAATATGATCCGACTACGAATACCTTGCACAAAGCGACCTCCACGCTTGATCCGAACCAGTTAGATTACACAAATCAAGAATTTCGGAGTGAGGTAGCCCAACACGAACTCGGGCACGCGTTAGGATTGGCACATGCTCCAGAGTATGAACATAGTGTAATGATTCCGCGAAATATAAAAAATGGGATCACTAAAAATGATGCCAAAACCTTACGAATGCTCTATGCTGATTAAAAATTTGAAATTAGGTGTTGACATTTTGTAAGGATGACGATATTATAATGACAATTAAATTAGAAAATGCTTAGAAAAGATGAGTAATCATTTAATGCTTTTACAGAGAATCGGCAATGATGAGAACCGGTATTGCAGATAATGATGAAGATGGTCTTGGAGCAGACTGATGCTGTGAGCGTTCGTCGTTAGCAGCAAGCGATTAGCACCCGTTATCGTGCTGGGGTATTCAAACGAGTACCTCATGCGGATCTTATTGCGAGATAAGGTCGAATTAGGGTGGTATCACGTTAATTAGTATTAGACGTCCCTAGGAATTGGTATTTTACCGTTCCTAGGGATTTTTTCGTTTCAAGAGCAAGCACGCATCGATTAATAAAGGAGAGATTTATTATGGCTAAAGTTGAAAGTTTTACATTAGATCATACTAAGGTAAAGGCACCTTACGTTCGGTTGATTACAGTTGAAGAAGGGCCAAAGGGCGACAAAATCAGTAACTATGACTTGCGGTTAGTTCAACCAAACGAAAATGCGATTCCAACTGCCGGATTACACACGATCGAACACTTGTTAGCTGGCCTGCTTCGTGACCGTTTAGATGGCGTAATTGATTGTTCCCCGTTTGGTTGTCGGACCGGGTTCCACTTAATTACCTGGGGCGAACACTCAACCACTGAAGTAGCAAAAGCCTTAAAGTCTTCCCTAGAAGAAATTGCTTATAAGACAAAATGGGAAGATGTCCAAGGAACGACCATCGAATCATGCGGAAACTATCGTGACCACTCACTATTTTCTGCAAAGGAATGGTCAAAGAAGATTGTTGATGAAGGAATTTCAGATAAGCCGTTTGAACGGCATGTGGTGGACTAATAGTAAATAGCAGGCTAACGATTTCTCTAGAGTAAAGACATGTCGAATCCCGTTGGCTGTTGCGATTAGTTATGACAAATAGCGAAAACAAAAGTAAAGGGGAATCTTTAAGATGAGAAATAAAAAGCATACTAGCTGGTGGATTATTGGAATTATTGTTGTGATTTTACTTGGCGTAGGGCTTAGTGTGGGCGCTAATGGCGGCTTTGCGCGTAAAGATGAAGTTACAGTCGGGACGATCGGTCCGGATGTGCAGATTTGGCAGCATATTGCTGACAGTAAACAAGCAAAAAAGGCTGGTTTGAAGATTAAAGTGAAGAGCTTTACTGATCCAGTCGCCTTGAACCGGGCAACTGCCAGTGGGGAGATTGATGTTAATGCCTTTCAGTCATGGTCATACCTGCAGGCATACAATAAGGAAAATAAAAAGGCGCAATTAGCCGCGCTGGGGACGACTTATCTTGAGCCAATGGGCTTATATTCTGACAAATACAAGAATATTAAGGACATTCCTGACGGAGCAACGGTTGCGATTGCCAATAACCCGGCTAATACCGCTCGTGGCCTGCTCCTCTTGCAAAGTGCCGGCTTGATTAAGCTTAAGTCAAACTTTGGGGCAACAAGCGGCACCAATGATATTGCGGCTAATCCAAAGAACCTTCAATTTAAGGAGATTGATGATACGACTGGACCACGGGTATTAAAGTCAACTGATCTTGTATTAATCGGTAATACCATTGCGTTGACTGGTCACTTAAATGTATTAAAAGATTCAATTTATCATGAAAAAGTTGACCAAAGCACTAAGGATAATATTAATGTCTTAGCAACTGCTAAAAAGAATCGTAATAATAAAGAATACCAAAAATTGGTTACCCTTTACCACAATAAGCAAATTCAACAATGGATTAATAAAAAGTATCAAGGGACAAAAGTCAACGTTGAAAAGCCGTTGAGTTATTTAGAAAAATAGAATTAGAGCGCGATAATCTGTGAATGATCAGCAGTAATTATCGCGCTTTTATAATCTAAACGATATATTATGAAAATTATAAAAAGAATTCAAACTATTAATGGTTTGATCCTAAAACGGTTATAATAAAGGTAATGTAGTAGCTTATATTTGGAAGGGAGCTAAACAAAATGAAGTGGCAACGAAAATTAGCACAAAGTATTGTAACTATTGTTTTACAAGCGTTAGTAGCAAGGTTTGTGTTCCGGCTCTTTAATAAAAAGCAGCAACCAGCAAAAGGTGTAAAAAAAGTTTAAACCAGTATAACGGGATTTGTCGGGTGGTAAACATGGGAAATGGTTATCGCTCGATTTTTTGTTATTGATATTTGAAATAACAAGTTTCAAAAGTGAATAGATTTAAAATTATATTGGCTTATCAAATGATTGAAACGGTTACTGAGATAAAACATAATTGGTGTTTTGCGTTCTTCGTCACTAGTGTAAGAAGTTTATCAGAATATAGAATGTTACTAATTAACTAATCGGTTTATCAATTGAAGGTGAAACCTATCAAATGGAATTTGAGTTATAATTAGTAACATAAATATAAGCAATAAATGTCATAAAGTGAGAGGGGAATATTATGAGTAAAAATAATTCTCTGAGGGGGATGACTCCGCAAAATAAAAACTATAAATTATACAAAGCAAAAAAACAGTGGATCACAGCTTGTGCTACTTTTATGTTGGCATTTGGTGCGACCGCGGTAATGAATGTTAGTGCGCAGGCTAACGATAATCCTGAAACAGGTAAAGTGACGGAAGTTTCAAAACCTAATAGTGGTAGTGGTTCTGCATCGTCAACTCCAAGTGCTGTTGCTAGTGCAGGTGATAGGGGGACGACAACTGTAACAGGTACTCCAAAGGTGGTTTCAGGTGATTCTGTTAAGGCAAATAACGCGGATCCTGCTTCATCAGCTACGTCAGATAAGACACAGCCACAGCAAACACCTGATCCAAAAATAAATCAAACTACTAAAGAAAATAGTGCTAAAAACCAACCCCAAAACCAAGGCGATACCCAAACTCTATCTTTAACTAATAAACCAGCTACCCAACTTACCGCTAATGCCCTCAAGGAAAGTAAAGTAGCTACTGAAAACACTACCCCAATTGTCTACACGATGGGAGACGGCGCGATGGCTAACGCTGGTTCAACTTTAAGCGAAGCCGATGCTGCTAAATTTATCCAAAATGCAGCTCAGCTTGAAGCAGCTGGCGCCAAAATTACTTGGGATGGTACTCCTGACACCGGGACTGCAGCTGACGGAGTGAATGGTGGAACCGGTAGTGGTAAGATCAAAGTCACTTATGCAAATGGACAGTCAACAACTGTTGATGTTGAATTTACACTGAACCCTCAAGTTGGTCTTCAGCAAGGACACTCTTTTTACTATGTAGGAAATGTCGGTGACACTGTTACTTCACTTGATCAACCAGACGCTAATGGCTATGTATTATATGATTCCAATGATTCAGAGCATAGTCTAATTAGTCCTGGGCAAAGTGTGGCCGGAGTCGATCCAGCTGGTGTAACTGCTCACTTAGTAAGCCCCTTAGATACTTCAACTGAAGGAATTCACTGGGCAGATGTTTTTGTTAACGATACTTCTTTGACTGGTTATAACCAAGATATGGGAATAGAAACCCCATTTCTTAATACTGTCGGAACTTATACGATTAAGGTGCCGTATATTGTTAAGGGCTTAAAATTACGCACTGATATTCCCACGGATGCAGACGGCGATCCCGTGATCAATGCTCAAGGGCAGACTTATGCTAATGATGCCGATAGTAGTTTGCTTCCGGCAACTAATACTCCGCAAGTCGGCTTTGATCCCAGCCAAGGCGCGCAGACGCTGGGCCAATATTTCTATCAAGATTATGCCTTAGCTTATAGTCTCGGGGTAACGACGAACGTTAGTGATTGGACTAATCCAGCTGATTTAGCTAGCGCTAAGACTAATCACTTTACGATGTCACTAGCGGGGTTGCCAAACTCAGCTGGTCAAAATGTTCAGGTTAACTATGTTCCGTTGCCAAAATTGCAAGATTTATATTTCTATAATCAAGGGACAAACCCGAATGCGCCATACCTTTCACAGTTTAGTCAAAATAATGCTTATCTCAAAAATGATGTCTTTAAAAATGCCGAAGAGTTAAATAAAGAGTGGCCAGCAACGACAGCTGGTTATGCTTCAACATCTCTTTCGCATTCAAGTAATGAGAATTGGCTAAAGCTTAAAGGTGCGCGTACTCAAGGGCAATGGGCGATTACGGTTAATGCTAGTTTTGGTCAAACCAATGCTAGCGATCAACCAGTGATCTTTTCGAACTTGAGTAAAACCGTCACTGCATATAACGGCGCCACTGGAACTGAGAACTTTGTTAAACAAGTTGCCCAGTACACTACTGATCTCTTCCAAAATGCCGGAACAGGTGGCACTATCAATGTAGCTGCCAACATGCCAACTACTTACTATGGTCTAACTGCTACAGCTAAGGCACTTTATCCGACAATTGCCACCAGTCCAAACCCAATTGATGTTAGTGATGGTCCAGTCGACACAGCAGCTGCTATTCAAGCTAATATTGAAAATTCACTCAAACACGTCCAAGCAAATTCGATTCTGGACAATAATACGAAGTGGCCAGAAGGGACAAAATTTGAATGGTTAAATCCAGCAACTAATGAACCCGAAACAATTACTCTTGATAAAGCAGGACAAACCTATACGGGAACGGTTAAGGTAACGCTGCCTACTGGTACGTCTACTTTAGTCAAAGATGTTACACTTTCAACAATTGCCAATGTTCACGTAAAGAATGAAACGGTCGACTACGGTACTGTTTTAACCGCAGCTGATTTAGTAACAAATAAGTCGGCTTTTCCTGAAGGTACGACATTCCAGTTTACTGATGGTGAACCAACTTGGACGGTGCCAGGTTCTTACACTAACGTTCAAATTACGGCAACTTATCCATTATTTAATGCGACTGATAACAAGCCAATTTTAGATAGTACTGGTAAGCAAGAAACGACGACAACGCCAGTAGCTACCGCGGCTGTTGCAATTAACGATTCTCGTGTAATTAATATCGTTGAAGGTAGCGAAGTCCCGTCTATTGATAGTATTTTGAACTTGCCAAGCAATTGGGAAGAACACACTGCAGCTTGGACGACTGACATTAATACTAATAAAACCAACGAAGGTTTAATTACTGTTCACTACCCATCAAGTGGCCTAAATCAGGAAATTAAGGTTTACGTTAACGTAATTCCGAAGCTGACTGCAGTTGATGGTCAAGAATTTAAGACTGATGGTTCAAGCTACAGCGGTCAAGGTAGCAGTATTGCTAATGGTGAAAATCAAGGCAGTAATTTAACTAATTATGATGGTAATTCAGTTAACTACCAAGCTTATACTCAGACTGGTAAAGATGGTGAACAGAGTTCTTTCCCAGAGAAGGCAACAAGCTACAAGCCAACTTTCAGCTTATCTGGATTGCAGACAAATGCTGACGGCAGTTTAGTTAGTGGTAACCAAACCGCTACCATTCGCGTATCTGTTCCAGCTGGCACTTTAGGCGCCTTAACTGATGAAAATGGTTCATACTACAATGTTCAAGCTAAGGTTGTTGTAGCGCAGCCAGTAACGTTTGAATTTGTCGATCGTAAGACTAATGATGTTGTAGGTGACACTTACACTCAAGAATTCATCGCAGGCAAGGACACCAAGCTTGACTTCACAATGAAGGTTCCTGACAATTACCAACTTGTTCAAGGTGCATCAATTCCAACTTCTTACACGCTTCCTAGCTTTACTAGTGATAAAGCGGTTGTGAAGGTTTCGGTAAAACAAATTATGAACTTCACACTTAAGTTCTGGGATGATGATGAAAACAAAGAACTTTATTCAGATCACTTAGTTAACCCTGGTAATGGTGGATATGATTGGATTAAATTCCCAGCAGGAACTTTCCCAGAAGGTGTAAATGCAGGTGATTATTATTCTGTTGGAATTGACGGTGTACCAACAGGTGCTACAATTACTGGTTCATATGGTGTACCATTTACTAATCCAGACTGTAACTGGACTGTTCCAAACTTTAAGTGGGAGACCACACCTGCGGTTGAAGATGCTTTAACTGGCGCAACAATGACCATTCACCTTAAGCATAGAACTCAAGATGTGACAAATTCTGATCCACAAGCCCAAGAAACCAGAAAAGTCACTGTAAACTACGTAAAAGCAAAAGTGAATGATGATGGCACCTATACTGAAGACGGGAATGCCTTTGATTCAGCCGTTCTAGATGTGTACTACACCAGAAAGGCTACCAAAGACTTAGTAACTAAAAATATCACTTATGGTCCATGGCAATGGAATACTCAAAAGACAGGTAATGGCGGCAAAGCAGGATACAATGTTGTTTCTGGAAAATGGACTAATTTGCCTGAAACTTGGGGAGCTGTTACAGCTGATGTGCCAACTTTAACAGGTTATACCGCTTACGTTGGTGGACCCGCTTCAAACACTAATAAAGTTCCAGCTAATCAGTTCGTATATCCAACTTGGAATACTGATGGTGAAGGTGGTCAAACAGATTCATCTAAAGCTTCAACAGCATATACAAGTGCTGCTACAGCTTATGAAGCTCAGCCTATTCATACTATTTTATATGTTCCAAATAAAACCGAAGCTAGAACAATCACCGCTAAATTTCAGATTGTTGGCGGCGACCGTGATGGTCAAGCTTTCGCACCAGATTCTAAGATTCAAGTCTTTTATGATAAGACCGGTACTTTAGATCCGACTACCAACAAGATAGTTTATGATAATAACTGGCAATGGGATACTTCTGCAGGTGATAAGGCAAATCCAGGATTCCACATTATTTCTGGTTCTTGGGGTATCCCAACTAATGGTAAGCCAAGTTCATTTAATGTCATTCCGCCAGCTGCTGGAAATGACTTTGTTATTGCCTATATGCAATTGAATAATGCATATTCTACTCAAACTTTTGCTACTCCAACTTATTGGACGAATACAGTCTTTACTAATAGTACTGATCCAACTTGGTATATGCGTAATGAACTAACTACATACTATGTAGCAAAGCCATTAGTTGAAGAGAAGATTACCCGTACGATTAACATAACTAAGCCTGGTCAATCTACTGTTACTACTAATCAAGATGTCACCTTAACTAGACCTGTCAGAGTTAATGCCAATGATACAGGTGTTGTTTTTGATGGATTTACTGGAAGCGGCTGGACAACTCCTAACTGGGCAACTAATCAGTGGCCGGCATATACAATTCCAACAATTGATGGCTACAAGCCAGTAATTGCTCAAACTGTCGATGGTGTAACAACTACAATTGATTCAATTCAGCCTCAAACAGTTAATAGCACCACTAAGCCAACGACTATCAATGTAACTTACACAGCTACAGCAACAGCCACTTTAACTGGTGACGGCTCAAGTACTTACACTGGTAATCCAATTAGCATAGCTGACTTGAACAATCCAACTACTGGATTGAAGGTTACTGTAACTGGTCCAACTGCTAATGTTGGTTCAATGAGTCTCAGCTTAGGTGACGTCGAATTTTCAACTGACGGCACAACTTGGACAACTGATTTACCAACTAATGCTGATCATTACCAAGTTCGTTTAACCACTCAAGGTGAAGACGCAATTAAGTCTAAGTATGGTAATAACAGTATCGTTTGGACTAAAGATGGCAAATCTACAATTACCAGTGATGCTACATTTACCATTAATCCGTTGAGTGGTGATGCTGTTTTAGCTAATAGGACAGAAGGTAATTACACCAAGGTTTATGACGGTGCACCAACTAGCTCAATTGATGCAAGCAAGTTTGCTATTACTACTACGCTTAATGGTCAACCAGTTAACCTTGATATGACAGGTATTGACAGTACAAGTTACGAATGGGTTGACGCACAAGATCAGCCAATTAGCAATCCACAAAATGTCGGCACTTACTACGTGAAGTTGACTAATAGTGGCTTTGAGACTTTAAAGGCCCACAACAAGAACTTCACTTTAACTAATAAGGGTCTTGGCGTTTACACAATTACTCAAGCTAATGCAAGTGCGGTTTTAAGTGGTAGCGGAACTCGTCCATACAACGGTCAAGCTGTTACTGTTGATGAATTGAATGCTCAAAACACTAATAACAACATCACTTTGACTTTGCACTATCCAAAAGATGGCAACGCCGATTACTCAACTACAGTTCAATTAACTGCTGATGATTTTGTTTGGAATACTCCAGATGGTCAAGCACCAGTCGATGCTAACAGCCAGGCTTACACGATTTCACTTAAGCCAGAAGCTATTAAGCAGATTATCTTGAATGTAGTAGGCAGCGGTCAAAATGGTCAAGCTAACGTTAAATTTGCTGACAATGCAATTTCAGGTACAGCTAGCTACACGATTACTCCACTTGCAGCTACAGCTAATGTAAGCAATGTTGGTGATTACGGTAAGACTTACGATGCTCAAGTAACTAGTCAGATTGATCCAACTCAGTTGCAAATTACTACTACTTTAGGTGGTCAAACTGTAAAACTTGATACGACTGGCCTTACTGGTAGCGACTACGAATGGGTTGATGCTAGTGGTAATCCCCTCACTGAAAATGATTATCCTAAGAATGTTGGTACTTACGGTATTAAATTGAACGCTGCAGGAATTGCTAAACTTGTAGCTAACAATCCTAACTACGCTTTAACTGTATCAGGGACTGGTAGTTACGTAATTAGCCAAGCTCAAGGCTCAGCTGAATTAAGCGGCAGCAACTCTAAGGTTTACAATGGTGCAGTCATCAGCAATGCTGAAGTTAACAGCAATGGTCAAATCGTTGTTAAGTTAACTTTCCCAGGTGCAAATAACGCAACTTACACTTTGCAAGATGGCGATTACACATTTAGTCAAAATAATACTGCAGTCACTGATCCGGTTAATGTTGGTCAATACACGATTACATTGACTGACGCTGGTAAGGCTCATATTGCTCAAAAGGTGCAAGAACTTTCAGGTACTGGTCAAAATGATCAAGCTAATGCAACTGTTGATGCTAGCGCAATCAGTGGGGATGCCAGCTTTACCATTACTCCATCTGAAAATGTTGTAAATGTTTCAGGCATGCAAACTGAAACCTACACTGGTTCACCAATCAACGTTGTCTACAATGCTGATGGCGCAAACAGTGTAACTGTAAGCTTTGCTAATGCTGCAGGTAACACCACTGGCGCAACTGCTTCAATGACGAATGTCCAACTTGAATCAGGCGACTTTGAAATCGTCGATGCCAGCGGTCAACCAATCACTGCTGAAAACGCTGGTGGAGTTTACCACATTGTTTTAACTGCTGCTGGTGTCACTAAGGTTCAAAATGCAGTAGGTAATAACTACAAGATTAGCCAAGGTACTAGCTACGGTAATTTAGTAATTGATAAGGCTCCTGCTTCAGCAATCTTTAGTGGAGACCCAACTCATGTCTACACGGGCAGTGTTAATACTGATCTCTTAAATGGCTTCTCAGTTACCTTAAATGAACCAAATAACCCAACTTATAAGCTGGCTGCCGGCGATATCGAATTTAAGGTTGGCGATACTTGGACAACTGAGGCTCCTCTTAACGTTGGTCACTACGAAGTTCGTCTATCACAAGCAGGCTGGGATCACATTAAGGAAATTAATAAAGACAATGTTACTTGGAACGCAACTTCATCAGAGGGTGAAGGTAGCTACACCATTACACCTGCTACTGCAACAACTGAACTTAGCGGCAATGGTTCAATGATTTACAACGGGTCTGCTGTAACAACTGCTGATCTTTATGCAAATGATTCAACTATTAAGGTAGTTATTAGTGGTACTAATATTGCTAACTTGCCAACAAACTTCACTTTGCAAGACGGTGACTACACTTGGAATACTCAAGATGGAACCGCTCCTAAGGATGTCGGTAATTACACCATTACTTTAACTGAGCAAGGTTTGAATAAGATCCAAGATGCAATTAACACTGCAGTCGGTGCTGGCAATGTTAACTTAACTAGAACTAATACCGGTTCAGCTGCATTTGAAATTAAGCAAGCTGTTGCACCAAATGTTCAGTTGCATGGTGAAGAAAAGAGCGAGTACAACGGTAAAGCGGTTGTCTTTGATCCAAATAATGCCGAAATCAAGAAGAACTTTGGCTTCAACAATACTGAAGGATTAACTATTCCTGATTTAACCAGCGCGGACTTTGAATGGGTAGATAATGATGGTAAGCCACTTTCTGAAGTTCCAGTCAATGCAGGATATTACTACTTACAGTTGAATGAAGCTGGTAAAAAGGATTTTGCGAATGCTAACCCTAACTATGTTTTCACTAATAAGGATGGCGCAAGCACGATTACTGGCCGCATTACCTACCACATTTATCCAGCTACTCTCGAAATTGGTGTTTCTGGAACTGCTTCTAAGGTCTACAACGGTCAAAATGCTGCAGTTACTCAAAAACAGATTGATGATGGTGATATTAAGTTAGTTTGGGGTAATTCAGCTAATGAACCAACCGGATTAGGTAGCTTCACTTTAACTGCCGATGATCTTGAGGTGGTTGATGCTGCTGGTCAACCAGTTAAAGAAGCTAACTTCCGTGGTGGTGTTCAAACTGGACCAGATTATCATGTTCAATTAACTGCTGCAGCTATGGCTAAGATTAAGGCTTTAACCGGTGCTAACAACTATAATATTAGTCAGGCAACGAGCACAGCTAACTATATTATTTATGCTCACAAAGCTCAGTTAACATTAACAGGAAATCAAACAACTCCATATGGTACAGTTCTTCCATTTGATCCTGCCGCATATACAGCAGAATTAAGTAATTGGAATGATGCAATAACGCCTAAGCCAATTATTGGAAAGCTGCAAGCTGGAGATGTTTATATTCAAGGCTATCAAGCTGGCACTTTACCAACCAATGTTGGTTCATACAAGGTTGTAATTTCTGAGCAATTAATTAACCGTTTGAAGGAAGAATATCCTGACTATGATTTTGAGGGAACTGCTACTAATGCTCTTTCTGAAAATGGAGATACAAATGTAGTTGAAACTGAACATGATCCAGCTAGCTATGTAATTACACCAGCTGCAACTACTGTCACAATCAATGGTGCTCAGCACATTAAGTATGGTCAAGATCCTACTATTCAATATGGTGGCGACAATGGCTACACAATGACGATTACTGCACCAGTTCACAACGATACTGTGAATAATGATAAGCAGCCAATCTACACTAATATTCAATTGACTACTGGTGATTTGGAATTTGTTACAACTCCAGATGATGTTGGAACTTATGAAGTTAAGTTATCCAGCCAAGGCTTGAAGAAGTTGCATGATTTAACAGGTTCAACTAACTATGATTGGACGCAAGCTTCACTAGCTCGGGCTAACTTCTTCGTTGATCAAATGCCAGTTACGATTAGCGTTGGCGAAAATAAGTCAGTGGAATACGGCTCTACCGCATGGAAAACCGCAATTCAAAATGTTCCAGAAGGATTTAGTTTAGGAATTAAGACTGAAAATGGCACAACTTTGAATTACACAATTCAAGCTGGTGACTTAGTCTTTAATCAAACTCCTGGTAATGTCGGCTCCTATAAGGTTGTTTTAAGCGCTACGGGATTAGAGCACATTAAGGCAGCTTTAGGAACTAATTATGCATATCCACAAGTAGCTACTGATGTGACTAGTCATGGTACATTAACGGTTACCCAAGGTGAGGCAACTGTGGGATTAAGTGGTACTGACAGTACAGGTTATACTGGTAGTTCAATTACACCAAACGATTTCAAGTCAGGAAAATACACTTATTCAGCAACGATTTATACAGCTGATGGTAGTGCAGCCCAAACTATTACATTGACGAGTGAGGATTTGCAATTTACCAATGGTGATCCAACTAATGTTGGTCATTACGCTGTTGAATTATCTGATAGTGGTAAAGCTAAGCTAAAGGCTCTTGATGGAAACCATGGTAATAACTATAAGTGGACGTTTAATAGTAATGCTGCTTTTGATGTGAGTCAGGTAACTGCTAAGGCAAACTTATCAGGTTCTAACCAAAAGGTATTCGATGGTTCCAGTGTAACTACTGCTCAAATTAATGATGGTGGTGACATTATTGTCAACTTAAACTTCCCAGCTAGTGCTAATACTACGTACAAGCTCCAAGATGGAGATTATACTTGGAATACTCCACAGGGCCAAGCTCCAGTTAATGCGGGTACGTATACTCTTAAGTTGACCCAAGCTGGTTTGACTCACTTGCAAGCTGCAATTAATGCTAAAGCGGGCGAAGGGAATGTAACCATTTCTGCTGATGACTTATCAGGTCAAGCTACATTTACGATTACGCCAAAAGACATCACCAATGTCACAATTAACGGTGATAATCAAAGTAAGACCTACGATGGTCAAGGCGCAAGCTTAAATGTTGCTGGTTTAACAATTAGCGGTGATGGTACGGTTGCTGATACTCCATTATCTGATGCAGGCATTACTGCTAGTGACTTTGATTGGTACGATGCAAACGGCAATAAGCTTGATGCAGTTCCAGTTAACGCCGGTAGTTACGAAGCACGTTTGAAAGATAGCGTTCTTAAGACTTTGCAAGATGCTAACCCGAACTACCACTTCACTGCAGTTAACGGCACTGTGAAGTACACGATTAATCCAAAAGTTGCAACGGATACTTTAGGTGGCAATAGTGAGAAGACTTACAACGCTCAAGGCACGACAGTTGATTCTGTTTTAGGTCAACTTACTTGGACACCAAGTGGTTTAGTTGAAGGTCAAAGCTTAGATCTTTCAAGTTTGACTGCTAACGACTACGAATGGTATGACGCTGCAGGTCATGTAATGACTGGTTTACCAACAAACGTCGGCACTTACTACTTGAAGATCAAGACTGGTTCAATCGATAAAATTAAGAATGCCAACCCTAACTATAGCTTTGCTGACGGTGCAATTAGTGGTGAGTTTACTTACACGATTAATCAAGCTACCGGTTCAGCAACTCTTAGCGGTCAAAACGATAAGACTTACGACGGTCAAGCTGTCACAACTGCTGAAGTTAACAGCCCATCTGGTAATATCGAGATCACTTTCATCTTCCCAGGTGACAACAATAGCAGCTACAAGCTCAAAGATGGTGACTATGACTGGTATGATGCTAATGGTACTAAGTTAACTAGTGCACCAACTAATGCCGGTACTTACACAATCAAGATTAATCCTGAAAAACTTCAGGCAATTATCAACAGTGTTGCTGGTGACGGCAATGTTAAGATTGATGGTGAAACTGGTAGCGCAACCTTTACCATTAATAAGAAGGACTTAAACGTCACTCTTGGTGAAAAGACTGGTGTTAACGCTGGTAAGACTTATGATGGACAAGCAGCAACTCTTAACCCAGCTGACGGTTCATTTACTCCAAGCGGATTAGTTGATGGCGAAAGCTTGAACACTGCTAATATTTCTGCTGATGATTACGAATGGCTAGATGCTAGTGGCAATAAGATTGATGCGCCAACTAATGCCGGTACTTACTACATTGCATTGAAACCATCTGGAATTACTCAATTGCAAGCAGATAATCCAAACTACAATGTAACTGAAAGTGGTAAGTTCAAGTATGTAATTAGCCCAGCTGAAGCAATGATTAAGATTTCTGGTAGTCAGGAAAGCACTAATGCTGAAATTGATCCAGCTAACTACCATGTAACTGGTGCAACTGGAGTTACGATTCCAGAAGGATTAACTTATGAATTTGTCGGTAATCCTGATCAAGCTGGTACTTATGTAATTAGTTTGACTCCAGATAGTATGCAAAAGCTTAAAGCTGCAAATCCAAATTACGCTTTGAAGATTTCTTCAACTGCTGAATTTACTTTGGATGCTACTTTGACAATTACTTTTGAAGATACAACTGAAGGTAATAAGCAAGTTGGGGATGTTATTACTAAGACTGGTGCTTACGATTCAACAATCGCTGATCTTGGTTTGAAAGTTCCTGAAAACTATGAATTAGCTCCAGGTCAAAAATTGCCAACTACTTACACATTTGGCAAAGACTTGCAACAAAGTTTGAATATCAAGTTAGTTCATAAAACGATCCCTGTTGATCCAACTAAGCCAGCTACCAACCCAGATCCAAAAGACAAGGATTGGTTCAAACAAAATGGTTTGGTTAAAGATGTTACTCGTACAATTAACTACAGTGGTTTGACTCAAGATCAGCTTGACCAAATCCCTGCTGATCAAAAGGACCCACAAACAGTTGAATTCACTAGAACAGCAACTTATGATCTAGTAACTGGTAAATTGGTTGCAAATAGTGAAGGTAAATGGACCGCACTTGATGGTAAAAGTACTTGGGCAGGTTTTACTCCTAAGGAATTTGCTGGCTACACTGCTGACAAGACTGTTCCGGAAGTGACGGTGAAAGCAACTGATAGCGATAGCTCAATCACGATCGCTTACACCGCTAATGAGCAGTCAGTAACCATTAAGTTTGTCGATGATGACAACAATGGCGCCCAGGTTGGCAAGACCATCACTAAGACCGGTGTGCTTGATCAAACAATTGATAACCTTGGGTTAACGGTTCCAGTTCACTACGAGTTAGTTAAGGGTCAAACATTACCAACAAGTTACACATTTACGGCAGATAAGGATCAAACAATTACTATTCACTTAACTGAAAAGGAAGTGACAGTTGATCCAACTAAGCCTGATACTAATCCAGATCCAAAAGATCGCGATTGGTTTAAGGAACATGATTTGACTAAGACTGTTGATCGTATTATTAACAATGAATTGCCTACTGGTACTAAGACAGAAAAGCAGACTGCTACGATCAACAGGACCGCCACTTACAATGAGGTAACTGGTAAGTTGACAAACTTGAGTGATTGGAGCAACGCAAGTTGGAGTAGTTATCCAGTTTCAGGTGTTTCAGGCTACACTACGCATATTACGCAAACGGTAGATGGCAAGACTACTACGATTACTTCAATTGATGAGGTAACTGTAACTGATGCCACTCAGCCAACGACAATTACGATTACTTACACTGCTAACGAACAATCAGTAGCCATTAAGTTTGTCGATGATGACGACAATGGCAGTCAAGTTGGTACAACCATCACTAAGAATGGTAGAACTGATCAAACGATTGATAACCTTGATTTGAAGGTTCCAGACCACTATGAATTAGCTGATGGTCAGAAGTTACCAACAAGCTACAAGTTCACAGCAGCTAAGGATCAAACAATTACTATTCACTTAGTTCACGCAATGAAGACGATTGATGGTAAGGATCCGGAAGATATTCCAAGTAATGTTGATAAAGATCAATTGATTCACACGGCAACGCGGACAATCACGGATAATATTCCAGATCAAACTCCAATTGTGACACCACAAACAGCTACAATTACTCGTAGTGCAACTTACGACGAAGTAACTGGTAAGTTAAGTAACTTTAGCAAGTGGACTACCGCCAGTTGGGCAAGCTACAAGGCAAAGGGTGTTGCAGGTTACACTGCAAATCCAGAAAATATAGCTGAAGAAGCGGTAAGTTCAACAACGAAGAATGTAAGTGTTGCAATCAATTACACGCCAAACGAGCAAACTGGTAAGATTTCTTACGTTGACGGGGCTGGTAAGGAAATTACTTCAACGCCAATCACTGGTAAGACTGGCCAAAGTGTTGCGATCAATCCAAGCGCGCCTGCTGGCTGGCAGATTATACCAGGACAAGAAATTCCTACGACAGTGACGGCAACCCCAGATGGCGTTCCGACAGTTACAGTTAAGATTGAACATCGGACGATTACAGTTATACCAGATACTCCAACTGCCGATATTCCAACGGGGAAAGTTCCGGGTGATCCATCCAAGACTTACCCAGCCATCGACAAGCTGGTAGTCACGCCAACCCGAACGATTATTGTTACTAACCCAGACGGTACCAAGCAAACAATCTCGCAAACTGTGAAATTTACCCGGACAGCAACCTTTGATGAGGTTACTGGTGAAGTAACTTACAGTAAGTGGTCAACAGCAGGGAAGGCTCAATGGGATGCATATACACCAAGTGAAATCGCTGGTTACATCCCAAGTCAAGCCAGTGTTGCCCAAGAAAAGGTAACTGCGGAAACGGCGGATCAAACCGTTAACATCACTTACGATAAGATTCCGCAACCGCAAGAGGGGCAGCAAATTATCCAGTATAAGGATAAAGATGGCAAGGTAATTCATACCCAGACGGTCACTGGTGAAGATGGTAGTAATGTACCATTTATCCCAGAGGTTCCTAATAACTGGAAGCCAAGTGGTAATATTCCATCGACTGTTACAATTGAGAACGGGACAACGACAATTATTGTTGAACCGCAAACGGTAGCAGTGACTGAGCATCGGACTATCACGCGGACAATCATTGAACACTTACCAGGTGGTGATCAGACAGTCACTCAAACGGTCGAATTAACTGGTAAGGGAACTAAGAACCTTGTCACAGGTGAGATCACTGACGTTCAATGGAATACTGGTAAGTTTACGGCCTTTACTCCTGAATCCGTAACCGGGTACACGACAAATATGCAAATTGTTCCAGAGGAAAATGTTGATATTACGACTAAAGATCAGACGGTTGAAGTTAACTACATGCCGAATGAGCAAACAGGTAAGATCATCTACCGTGACGGGGGTGGCAACGAAATTGGTCATACCGATATCACTGGTAAGACTGGTGAAACGGTCAATGTAACACCGGACATTCCAGCTGGCTGGCAGCCAATCCCTGGTCAAGAAATTCCATCAACAGTTACTATTACTCAAGATGGGGTTCCGACAGTTACGATTAAGATTGAACACCAGACCATTACGGTAACGCCAGGTGAACAAGCACCAACTGGAATTGTTCCAGGTGATCCGAGTGTGACCTATGAGCATATGGATGCCTTAACTGATACGGTAACGCGGACGATTGTTGTTAAGAATCCTGACGGTACGCAACAGACAACTGTTCAACCTGTTGAGTTTACCCGGACGGCAACGTTTGACGAAGTAACTGGTAAAGTAACTTACAGTGCTTGGCAAGCAGCTGCTGGTGATGAATGGCCGACATATCATGTTCCGATGATAAATGGATATACAGCTAGTCAACAGGGGGTTAATACGGTAAAGGTTGAGCCGGGAATGGATAATCAAGAAGTTGTAATTACTTACAAGAAGAATGCCACTCCTGACCAGCCAGTAACGCCTAACCATCCTGCTAAGCCAGTATCTCCAGTGACGCCTGTACAGCCGACGACGCCGGTACAACCAGAGGTGCCTGTACGGCCAACAACGCCAACACAGGAAGAACATCCAAAGACTAGTGTTGATCAACCAGCTACAACTATTGTGCAGCAAGGCAAGGAGACGCATATTGCTAATGAACATTCGATTTCGACGCAATTGCATCATACATCGCAACCGAATAAGCAAAAGGCAAATGTCCTCCCACAAACAGGTAATACGCGGAATAGTAAAGCTGCAATTACGTTAGGCTTTGCTTTTGCAACCTTAGCAAGTATCTTTGGTCTTACTGGACTACGGAAAAAGCGGAACAGCTAAACTGAATAATGCAGGAAACTGACGATAAAGCAATTGAGGGTAATATTCCCGCAGTTGCTTTATTGCTTTTAAACTAAAATAAGCGTATTCTCTTGAATTTTTCGCTTTATGAAAAGCAAGAGAAAAGCTTTAACAGTCGTTTGTTACCCACCTTAAACAGTGATAAGCAAAAATCGGATGCCAAACGTTTAACATATGAAAAAGTTATCATTTGTAAGAAAAAATTTAGATGTTTTTAGGACAGACCTAACCCCTTGATATATCTGGAATTTATCGCTGTTTAAAAGAAAATAGTGCTTTAAATTAGCGGAGATTAGACATAAGCAAAATTGTGTTTTAAACCAAAACAAGTAGAATATAATTATACGTGTTATGTGTTCTGTCAATTTTTCTATAATAGAGCGATAAATAAATACATATCAAGGGGGAATATAGATGTTATCACGTAATAATCGGCAAGAACAATTTAAGAAATATGAGCCCAAGAAGCAGCGGTTCACCATCAAGAAACTATCTGTTGGTGTAGCTTCTGTCCTTTTGGGTATTTCTTTTGCCAACGGTGTATCAGCTGATACAACTGATGCTAACGCTGATACCAATAACAATAACGATGGTTCAGAACAAACTGACCATAATCTAGTATTGAATTCTGCTAGTGCTTCAACATTGAAAGAAGCTACAGCAGCTAACCAAGCTAGCGGTGCGATGCCAGCCTCACAAAATCCGGCTGGAGATCTTAAAACTCCAGTGGCGGATCAGTTCGAACAGAAGGTTGCTAGTGCAGCTTCGCAAGCAATCGCAGCGAGTGCATCAGCAACTACGAATGATAGTGCAACGGCTAACAGTGGTAATGCAGCTTCTGCTAGTGCAAATACTAGTGCGCAAAACAGCGCTCAAGTTACTCAAGTGGCTGCTTCCAATGATAACGAATCATCACAGGAATCAGCTGCTGATACGCAAACATTTACTACCCAGTCTTTTAATGTTTCAAGCAATGCAACTGGTTTAGATAATTCAGCAATACTTGCGCAATTACTCGGTACGTCATTTATTCAAACTACTGCTACTAACAATGCGCCAGTTAACTTAAGTACTTATAACCCAGATGTAACTTATACACCAGTATATGAACAACCTAGCTTTGTTCCATCAAATCAAATTGCTTATGCACAATACCGCGATGAAACTAATGCTAATCGTGTATTTACATTTGCTGCTGATAAGAACGATCCAAATAACTTATATCTTTAATTCAATGGCAGTTTGTTGATGACGGTTGGTCAAAACTCTGGCACAAGTAAGCAATATATTACTAATGGCGTTATTGCGGGTTCCCATTATCAAGGTGGAACTTATGATATGGTAACTAGTGACTATGCTACCTCATCTAAATTAACCGCAACAGACAGAGCCAATCTTAATAAAGCAGGTCTTAGTGAAGTTCAAAGAATTGATGTTAAGGGTGCTAATGGCTCAGTAGTTAATAGTGGTGCTACCTTTACTATTTATCAAGGAGCTAAAACTTTAGTCGATAATTGGAATAAAGATAATCCTGGAGATTGGCAAAGTGTTGGTGGCGATGTTCCAGGTTTTGTTAAGCAGCACTTATGGTATGTGGATGCTACTACTGGTGAAAAATTAGCAGAAAAAGAAACTGATCAAGTTTTATCTACTACTAATTATGATGCTAGCAATGCCGCTCCATCAACGATTACTGTTGGTAGCAAGACATATAAGTTAGTAGTTCGTAATGCAGATGGAGTTTATGACAGTAGCGACTTAAAGAAGGATAGTGTCTTAGCAACTAATAATGGCGTTGATATTAAAGCTTCTGATCTTTTAGGTGTTAAACTCAAAGGTAATCTTTCTAATAGCGGAAGAGTAGGAGATATTAGCATCACTAATACTGTTCACGGTGGTATCGGAAATGTCTTTATTGCTCAGCGAGTTAAGCAAGATGGTACTGTCGATTTAAATGTTTACACACCTGAAATGGATGATAGTAATGGTAAGTGGACATTTAAGTTAACGCAAAGTCGTTACGGCGGTGTAAATCCAGTTTCTAAAACTAATGTAGCACCTAAAACAGCTACAAGTGGTGATACCTTACAATGGTACAATTCAAATAATGCCTCAGCTGCAGATTTGATCTTTCTTTATGTACCAGAAGAAGGTAACGAACAAAAGGCAAAAATCACTTTCGTTAATGATGATACAGGAGCAACTTTAAGTCCTGCTCAAGATGTTACAGGTCAAAGTGGTGATACGATTGCTTTCTCCAATGCCTCATCTACAGTAACTAGTCTTGAAAAGACTTATGTTTATAACGGTACTACTGGTACTGATGTAACTAATGGTTCAGCTTCAGATGGCTTTACTAACGTTAAGTTCCCAGTTTACGATTCTGATGATAGTACAACGCAAACCTTCGTTGTTCACTTCAAGAATAAGACGCCAGATACGCCAACTTATCATCAAGGTAAAGAAGAATCAGTTACTGTTCACCGTACAATTAATTACTATGACAAGGTAACTGGTGAAAAGATTCCAAGTAATGTAATTTCAACTAACCCATACAGTGATACTCCAATTACTTTCACTCGTACTCAAGTATTAGATGCTAATGGTGCAGTTGCGGGTTACGGAACGATTAACGCTGACGGTAAAGGTTTCAAGAGCCAAGATTGGCACACTTCTTTGGGTGAAGTTGGAAGCTCTAGCTTTGATGCTCATAAATCCCCTGATTTATCTGCATACAACTACACTGCTCCAGAATTTAGAGATGGTACTAGCGCAAGCGTTGTTCAAAGGGATGAGATAACCCCAACTTCTAAAGACCTCGTTTACGACGTTTACTACGGTCACCAAACTCAAGCAGTTACAACTAAGCAAGATGTAACTCGGCGTTTCCACTATATCTTTACAGATGGAACTACTCCAGAAAGCCACTTAACGCCACAAGCTGACCAAACTGTAAGCTTTACTGGAACTGCTACTAAGGACTTAGTAACTGGCAAAACTGGTGATACTGTTTGGACTCCTGCAAGTGGCACTTTAGCTCAAGTTGCTGGTCAACCAGTAGTTGGCTACCACATTACTGGAAACGTAAATGCAAATGCTGATGGTAGTGCTAATGCTGTTACTGTAAATCCAACTTCTGGTGACATCGACGTAACGGTTGTTTACACTCCAGATGCTAAGACCCCAGATACTCCACAAAAAGCTCAGGTTACTATTTACGACAAGACTGCAAATAAGCAATTATCTACTTTTGACAATAATAATGGTATCAAGGGTAGTGCAATTAGCTTTGATGGTGAGCCACAAACTCTTCAAGCTTACTTAAATTCAGGCTACGTCTTTGATAGTGCAACTGATGCTAATGGCAACTCAATTGGGACGGCATCAAACATTAACTTTGGTAACTTTGACAGTATTGATGGCAATGTTCAAAGCTTTAACATTTACTTAGTTCACGGTACTGATACTAAGACCGAGACGGCTACTACTAATGCTCACGTTCACTATGTTGTAGCAGGTAATGAAGCTAACAAGCCAGCTGCTCCAGCAGATAGTCCAACGCAAACAATCAATTGGACTAAAACTAACACTACTGACAAGGTAACTGGTGCTACTACTGAAGGAACTTGGACTCCAGACAAGAGCGGCTTTACTAGTGTAACTTCACCTAACCTTACTAATTACACGCCAGACCAAGCCGTGGCTAACTTTACTACTCCACAACCAAATCGTGATCAAGTAGTAACAGTTGTTTATAATCCAAACCCAGAAGTTGCTCAAAAGGCTGACTTGATTGTTTACGATAAGACTGATAACAACAAGCAACTTAACAACTTTGACAACAGCGGCAAGGCTGGTACTCAAATTTCATTCAGCGGTGCGGCAAATTACGTGGCTGACTTGATTGCTAAGGGTTACAAGATTGACAGCTTTGTTAATGACCAAAATGTAACTTCGAACCCAAGTTCATACGGTCAAATCACTTACGATAACTTCGACAATAATGCTGCAAGTGACCAACACTTCAAGTTGTACTTAGTTCACGATACTGAAAACGCAACTCAAACTAAGAATACAACTTCAACTGTTCACTATGTTGTTTCAGATGGTAAAACAACTCCACCTGCAGACCACACTGAAACGATTACTTGGACTCAACCTGGTACTAAGGACAAGGTAACTGGTACATTTACCCCAACTGGCAACTGGACTACTCCAGATCACTACACTGATGTGCCAACGCCAAATCTGGAAGGCTACACTCCAGACAGAAGCAATGTTCCTGCACCAACTCCAGATCCAAATACAAATCCTAATACCACGGTTACTTACAATCCTAAGACGCCAGAAGCACCAACTTACACTGGTACTGAAGAAACCCGTGATGTAACTCGTACTATTAATTACTATGACAAGGTAACTGGTGCCAAGATTCCGAGCGATTTAATTGCTGGTAACCCAACTACTCAAACGGTAACTTTGAAGCGTACGCATGTTGTATCTTCAACTGGTCAAGATATGGGTTACGGTACTATTTCTAATGATGGTAAGACCTTCACTAAGTCTGCTGGTGACGGCTGGAATACTGGTTCATGGGATCAAGTAGTTTCACCAGATTTACAAAATGCTGGCTACACTGCTCCTGACCTTGCCCAAGCAGATCAAGTAAATGTAACTTCTGCCACTAAGGATGCGGTAGTTAATGTTTACTACGGTCACGCAACTGTTCTGGTAACTCCAGACAAGCCACAAAACCCTGGCGACAAGATCAACCCTAATGACCCACGGAATAACCCACCAGCTTACCCAGATGGTTTAACTAAGGCTGACTTACAACAATCAGTAACGCGGACCATTAACTACAAGGGAATCAACGAAAACGGTCAAACTGTTGACGTTAACGGTGCCCCAGACGGTCAGAATACTTACACACAAACAGTTAACTTTGAACGTCATGCTGTTGTTGATAAGGTAACCGGCCAGGTTCTTGGCTACGACACTAACGCTGATACTACTACTCCAGTGGTAACAACTACTGATGAAAACCGTGCTTGGATGCCTGCTAGCCAAAACATGGACTCAGTTGCTTCTAAGGATCCTAGTGCAGTCGGTTACGACAACGTTGACATTAAGACTGTTGGTAGCATGACAGTTTACCCAGGTCAAAAGGTTAACGACGTAACGGTAACTTACACTAAGAACAAGACGCCAGAAGTTACGCAAAAGGCAACCCTTGAAATCATTGATAACAATGATGCTAATGCACCTAAGCAATTAGCTTCATTCGGTAACGAAGGTAAGAGTGAAGATCAAATTACTTTCGCTAACTCAAATGAAATCCTTCAAAGCTACTTGAACCAAGGTTACAAGGTTCAAAAGACCGCTGGTAACCTTAGTGGGGATGCGCAAAGTGGTTACACTTACCCAACTTACGGTAATACTGCTCAAGACTTTAAGATCTACTTAATTCACGACACTAAAGACGTGACTGAAACTGCTAAGGCAACTGCTCAAGTTCACTATGAAGTAGCTGATCACGGTGTAGCTGCACCAGCAGATAGTGATCTTCAAACTATTACTTACACTAGAACTAACACAGTTGATAAGGTAACCGGTCAAGTAACTAAGGAAGGTACTTGGAAGACTGATAAGGATGCATTTAGCAATGTAGTTTCACCAGACCTTTCTAAAGATGGTTATACTCCAAGTCTTGAAACTGTTCAGTTTAATACTCCAGAACGTAATGTAAACCAACGCGTAACTGTTGTTTACAACCGTTCAGCTCAAGCGGCTGATTTACAAATTATTGATGATAATGATCCGCAAAACCAACGTGTATTAGCAACTTACTCCGCAGGTGGCGAATCAGGTAAGCAAATTAGCTTCGATGGTTCAAACGATCAACTTCAATCTTACTTGAACCATGGTTACACCTTTGAAAAATCTGAAGGTCAAGGTATGAGCGGGGATGCAACTGACGGCTTCACTTATCCAAGCTTTGACAATGATTCTAAGACTAACCAAAGTTTCAAGATTTACTTGAAGCACGCAACTGGTGACAAGACCGAAACTGCTACTACTACTGCTCATGTTCACTACATCATGGCAGATGGTACTAAGGCTCCAGATGATAGTGAAACTCAAACTATTAACTGGACTAGAAATAACACAGTTGATCAAGTAACTGGTGCAATTGTAAAGGAAGGTACTTGGAAGACAGACAAGGATACATTCACCGATGTTGATTCACCAGAAGTAACTGGTTACACTCCAGGTACTAAGACTGTAAAATTTACTACTCCAGAACGTGGTGTCAACCAAGTCGTAAATGTTGTTTACACTAAGGATGCCCCAACTCCAGACCAACAAAATGCGTTAGTTGTTTACCAAGACGTAAATGATCCTGCTCATCCTGTTGATTTAGGACAAAGTGATCAATTAACTGGTCAAGCAGGGGATGCAATTAATTACAGTACTGCCGATAAGATTGCAGAATATGAAAAACAAGGCTACGTATTAGTAACAAACGGTTTCGATCCAAATGGTACTAAGCCAAGCTTTGACAATGTTAACGACAATACTCAAACCTTCTACGTAACCTTTAAGCATGGCATCCAACCAGTAAACCCAACTACTCCAGGAACTCCGGGCGACAAGATTAACCCTAACGATCCAAACCCAGAAGGTCCTAAGTATCCATCTGGTACTACTAAGGAAAACTTAACTGAAGAAGTAACCCGTACCGTAACTTACGAAGGTGCTGGTGATCAAACTCCAAGTCCAGTAAAGACTACGCTTAACTTCCAAGGTTCAGGTTACTTAGACAAGGTAACTGGTAAATGGACTGATGCCAATGGTAAGGAATTAGCAGACCAAACGAAGGGCATTACTTGGACAATCGTTGATGGTACCAAGGATAATGGTAGCTTTGACTTAGTACCAACTAAGCACATCGATGGTTACACTTCCCAAGTTGTAACTGCTGGTGCTGATGATGGTAACGGCAATGTTAAGAGCTACACTGGCATTAACCACAGCAGTCAAGATATCAATGTTGTCGTTAAGTACAGCCCAGTAGTTGCTGAAAAGGGTAACTTAATCGTTAAGTTCCACGATGATACTGATAATAAGGACTTGAGCGGTGTTGGTACTGATACTGGTTCACAAGATGTTGGTACAAATGTAACTTACAGTCCAAACACTGATTTGACTAACCTTGAGAACAAGGGTTACGTTTACGTATCAACTGATGGCAATATCCCTGCTTCAATCGTTAAGGGTACAACTACTGTAACCATTCACGTAAAGCACGGTACTCAACCAGTAAACCCATCAACTCCAGGTAAGCCAGATCAACCAATCAATCCTAATGATCTAGATCCAAACGGCCCTAAGTACCCAACTGGAACTGACAAGGCTTCAATCGACAAGACCATCACACGGACAATTCACTACGAAGGCGCTGATCAATACACTCCTAGTGATGTTGAGCAACCAGTACACTTTACGGCAAGCGGTGTTCTTGACAAGGTAACTGGCGAATGGACTACTCCACTTACTTGGTCATCTGAAACTGAAACATTCGGCCAAAAGAATAGCCCAGAAATTCCAGGTTACCACGTAGTAAGTGTTGACAAGGACAGTAAAGATGGCAAGAACGTTGATAGTGCAACGATCGGTCATGATGGTGCAGACTACACTGTCACTGTTAAGTACGCTAAGGATGAAGCTCCAACTCCAGAAACGACAACTGGTAAGGTAGTTTACATTGATGACACTACTGGTCAAAGTTTGAAGACTGATCCTCTTAACGGTAACGTCAATGCCAACATTGATTACACGACTCAAGACAAGATCAGCACTTACGAAAATGAAGGTTACAAGTTAGTTTCTAACAACTTCACTGATGGTAAGGAAACATTTAATGTGGACGCTTCAAAGAATAACTTCGAAGTACACTTGGTTCACACTTACGTTCCAGTAACGCCAGAAAACCCAGGTACTCCAGGTGACAAGATCAACCCTAACGATCCACGTCCTGAAGACAAGCAACCTAAGTACCCAACTGGCACTACTAAGGATGATCTCGAAAAGACCATCACTCGTACCATTCAATACAAGGGTGCAGGTGAATACACTCCTGAATCTGTACAGCAACCAGTACACTTCACGGCAAGTGGTGAAATCGACCGTGTAACTGGTAAATGGAGCAAGCAACTTACTTGGTCACCTGATCAAACATTTGGTGCTAAGACTACGCCGAAGATTCCGGGCTACCATGTAGTCAGCATTGATCGAGACGCTAACGGTAATGATGTTGCTGCTACACCAATTGCTCACACTGGTTCGGATTACACAGTAACGGTAACTTATGCTCCAGACGAAAAGCCACAAGCTGAAAATGCTAAGTTGCACATCATTGATATCAACGATGGTAACAAGGAAATTGGTACTTTCGCTGATCAAGGCGATGATAATGCTGCCATCAACTTCAATGGTGCAAATACGACGGTTGATTCATTGATTAAGGCCGGTTACAAGGTTAACAGCATCAAGCACACTGAAAAGAGCGGTGTTGTAACCGATGGTGGCGAAGGTGCTGACTACGATACTATTTCAAGTCAATGGAAGTTTGACGATCAACCAGGATTTGACCAAGACTTCTACGTTTACCTTGAACATGATTACACGCCAATCAACCCAGAAAATGCTTACGGCAGAACTGATTTGACTAGAACTGTAACTGAAACTGTTCACTACGTAGACGAAGCTACTAACAAGCCAGTCGCAACTGACTACACCAACACTCTTACGTTTAAGGCTCAAGGTAAGGTCGACAAGGTAACTGGTAAGATGCTCGCAATTAAGAGTGTTGAAAATGGTCAGATTACTTATGACTACAATGTAAACAATGAAAAGGACATCAGCACCGCTAAGGACAGCGACTTCGTATGGTCAAACCCAACAACTCTTGCTAAGGTAACTTCACCTACAATTGGTGGTTACGCTATTGATGCTGCTAAGACCACGCCAAGTGACTTAGCTGATGGCAACGACATTAAGGAAATCACTAATGTTGCTTACAACCACGGCAATGTTGAAGCTACTGTTTACTACAAGGCAAACCCTGTTGAAAGCCACAAGGCTGGTTTGACAATTTACGCAAATGGTAAATCTGTCGGTACTGCAAGCATAACTGGTGAAAAGGGCACGGCAATTAACTTCGGTCAAGCAAGTGAAATTGTTGCTGCTTATCTTAACAACGGCTACAAGTTCGACCATGCTCAAGACGTAACCAACAACAAGGAAATGATTGGTAAGTCATACAGCGAATTGAACTTCGGTAACTTTGCAAACGAAAACAACAGTAACCAAGAATTCGCTATCTACTTGACTAAGGATGTAACGCCAGCTAAGACCCAACAAAATGCTCAATTAGTAATCCAAGACGTAACTCCAGGTCAAGAAATGCAATTGGGTAGCTACACGCAACCAGGTCTTGAAGGTGACGCAATTAGCTTCAATGATGCTGCACAACGTATTCAAGACTTGTTAGGTAAGGGCTACGTTTGGGATGGCGCAACTTACAACGGTGCTAACTTAAGTGCTACTGATTACGCCGGTATCCAATTCGGTAACTACGACAACACTGATGACAAGAGTGGTATCAGTCAAAAGTGGGTAATCAACTTAGTTCACGGTACTACGCCAGTAAACCCTGACCATCCAGATGATAAGGACGGTTACACTAAGGATTACTTAGACCGTACAATTACTCGTGACGTAAATTACGTTGACGAACAAGGCAAGGAAATGTCAGGCTTAACTCCTGAACATCAAGAAACTAAGTTCCAAGGTTCAGGTTACTTAGACAACGTAACTGGCAAATGGGTAACTGTTGAAAACGGTAAGATCACTGGTTTAGCTCAAGGCCTAACTTGGACTCCAGATAAGGATCAAAGCTTCAAGGCAATCGATGCTAAGACTGCAGAAGGTTACCACGTAGTTTCTGTAACTGGTAGCGGAATTTCAGGCTTCACTGTTGATACCAAGACTGGTGCTGTAACTGCTCAAACAGTAAGCAAGGATACGCCAAGTTCAAAGATCACAGTTGTTTATGCCAAGACTCCAGTAACTCCAGTACCAGCCAATGGTTCAATCACTTATATCGATGACACCACAGGCAACACTCTTGAAAGTGCAACCTTCGGCGGTAGTGTCGGTGATAAGATCAACTACACGACGGCTGACAGAATTACTAACTACACCAACAAGGGTTACAAGCTTGTATCAAACAACTTCACTGATGGTAACGAAACCTTCAAGCAAGGTGAGAACAAGTTTGAAGTTCACTTTACTCATGTAACTGATACTAAGGATGTAACGAAGACTGTAACTCGTGACGTAACTTACGTATACGAAGACGGCAGTCAAGCAGATACTCCAGTAAACCAAAAGGTAAACTTCACAGGTAAGACAACTACTGATAAGGTAACTGGTGCAACTAAGACAACTTGGGACAACGAAAACCAAGACTTCGGTGCAACTAAGTCAATCGACACTACAAACTACAACATTGTTCGGGTAAGTGAAAGCAACACTAATGCAAGTGTTGATATGACTAACGGTGTCGTAGCTAAGGAAGGCGTAACTCCAACTAGTTCAAATAGTACAGTAGTAATTACTTTAGCTAAGAAACCTGTAACCCCAACACCTATCGAAAAGGGTAGCTTAACTGTTATCTTCCACGATGATACTGAAGGTCATGACATTTCAGGCTACGGTACTCAAACTGGTAACGAAAATGTTGGTACTGATGTAACTTACAAGTCAGATAGCGATTTGACTAAGCTTGAAGACAAGGGGTATGTATATGTTTCAACTGACGGTACGATTCCAGATAAGATTACTAAGGGTAACACGGTCGTAACCATTCACGTTAAGCATGGTACTCGTCCTGTAACTCCAGAAAATCCGGCTGACCCAGATAAGCCAGTTGATCCAACTAAGCCAAATACACCAACACCAAGCAACCCTAACTTGGCTAAGACTGACCTTGAGAAGACCATTACTCGGACGGTTAAATACCAATACGCTGATGGTACTTCAGCCCACGCTGATGCAGTACAAACTGTAAACTTCAAGGGTCAAGGAACAATTGACTTAGTAACTGGTAATTTGGTTAACGTTGATAAAGGTGGCAACATTATTGATCAACGTGGCAAGATCACTTGGGATCATGAAGCACAAAACTTTGATACTGTAGCAGCAATCGATCATACCGGTTACTATGTATCAAATATCACGGAAACTGGTACGATTGCTAAGGTTGATGGGACGGCAGTTGCTAGTGAGACTGTAAATCCAAATAGTCAAAATAGTACGATTGTTATTACTTTGACCAAGTCGCCAGAAACACCGGTAGCTGCTCAAGGCTCAATTGTTTACATCGATGACACTACTGGTCAAGAACTTGAAAATGCAACCTTTGGCGGTAATGTCGGTGACAAGATCAACTACACGACGGCTGACAGAATTACTAACTACACCAACAAGGGTTATGACCTAGTATCAAACAACTTCAACGATGGCAATGAAACCTTCAAGCAAGGCGATAACAAGTTTGAAGTTCACTTGGTACATGCAACGACCCCAATTACCCCTGAAAACCCAGGTAAGCCAGGTCAAGAAGTTCCAAATCCCAAGGACCCAACGAACCCACACAAGATTCCTGACAACTTTGTACCACAAGACTTAACTAAGACTGTAACGCGTGATGTAACATACGTTTACGAAGATGGTAGTCAAGCTGCTACACCGGTACATCAAACATTTACCTTTAACGGTAATGGAGTTGTTGATCTTGTAACTGGTCAATTGGTAACAGTTGAAAACGGCAAGATCACTGGTGCAGGTCACATTACTTGGAACGCTGAAAACCACAACTTTGATGCAACTAAGTCAATCGACACTACGAACTACAACATTGTTCGCGTAAGTGAAAATAACACTAATGCGAATGTTGATATGACTAACGGTGTGGTAGCTGGTGAAACCATTACCCCAGCTAGTCAAAACAGTACGGTAGTAATTACTTTGGCTAAGAAGCCAGTAACGCCAACGCCTGTTCAAAAGGGTACGGTAGTCGTTAACTATGTTGATCAAACAACTGGTAAGACCCTTGAAACTCGGACTTCAACTGGTAATGAAGGTTCTAATGTAAACTACAGTACAAAGGACACAATCACTAAGTACACTAACCAAGGTTACAAGCTTGTGAGTGATGGCTACCCAACAGGTACTGTAACTTACACGAATGGTACTGTAACTTACGAAGTTGACTTTGTTCACGATACTGTTCCGGTAAACCCAGATCAGCCAGGGCCAAAGACGCCTAACATGCCAATTAATCCAAATGATCCAGATGGTCCTAAGTACCCAGATGGCACACAGCCAGCACAATTAACTAAGACTATTACACGGACGATTAATTACGTTGGTGATGGCCTCAACATTCCATCGATTGAAAAGAGTCTTACATTTACCGCCAATGGTGTTCTTGACAAGGTAACTGGTCAATGGGTAACTGTTGATCAAGACGGCAAGATTACTGGTAATGCAAATGGTATGACTTGGACAGTCAAGGGTGGCAACACTGATGAAGGTTCATTTGATGAAGTAGCCGGACCACAAACTGATGGTTACCACATTACTAACATTGCTGCTTCAAACGAAGACCTCGGTGACATTAACAGTACTACGGGTGCGGTTGCTGGTAAGACAATTAACCATACTAGTGGCAATATTGTAATTACCATTAACTACGCTAAGAACCCAGTAACACCAACGCCAACTCCAGCCGACCAAACAGTTGTTGGTAAGCAAATCGTTCACTACGTTGATGGTGATAACAACAACGCTAAGTTACGTGATGATAATACTAATGACACATTCGTCTTTACGAAGTCTGGCAAGACTGGCACTTGGAATGCTGATAGTCACAAGTACGCTAATGCTAATGCCCCAGTAATTGACGGTTACGTTGCAGAACAAAAGACATACGAAGGTCAAACTGCAACGCCGGGTGATGCAGATAAGGAAATTACCATTGTTTACCACAAGATCGGTAAGATTATCCCAGTTGATCCATCTGGCAACCCAATTCCGGATGCACCAACACCTGGATACCACAATGATCCAACTGATCCAACAAAGGTAACGCCAAACGAACCTACGCCAGACGTTCCTGGCTGGACAACTAATGTGCCAAACGTAACTCCAGATACACCAACTGGTGATACTAAGGTACCTTACACCAAGCCAACGCCAACCCAAGACAAAGGTTCAATTACAATTACCGTTCATGATGTAACTGACAATACTGACTTACCAGAATATGGCAAGACCAGTGGTAGTCAAAATGTCGGAACTGGATTCAGTTATGACAAGACTGGTACGTTTACTTCACTCACTAACAAGGGTTACAAGATTGTTAACTCAGATGTAACGATCCCAACTGAAATTACGAAGGGTGATCAAAACATCGTAATCTACGTTGAACATACAACAACACCGATTACCCCTGAAAACCCAGGTAAGCCAGGTCAACCAATCAACCCTAATGACCCAACTGGTCCACAATACCCAGCTGGATCTGATCAAGTAACGAAGAATGTAACGCGGACAATTACCTATGTTGATAACAATGGTAATCAACTCCACGACCCAGTTGAACAGACTGCGCACTTTACTGGTACCGGCGTCATTGACAATGTTACTGGTAAGTGGGTAACACAAATTACTTGGACTGGTAACGGTGACTTAAGTGGTCAAAACACACCAGTAGTTGACGGTTACCATGTAACAAACGTTAGTCGGGATAAGGATGGTAACAATGTTGCTAAGGTTACAGTCAACCACGGCGACAGTGATTACACAGTTGTTGTAACCTACACGCCAAATGGTAAGATTGTGCCAGTTGATCCAAATGGTAACCCAATTCCAGATGTACCAACTCCACAATACCCAACTGACCCTAATGACCCAGCTAAGGTAACGCCAAATGAACCAGTACCAACTGTTCCGGGTTATACTCCAGAAGTTCCAACGGTAACACCTGATAAGCCGGGCGAAGATACTCCAGTGGTTTACACTCCAGTAACACCAGCTACAGTTCAAGGTAAGGTAACTTACATTGATGACACTACTGGTAAGACGATTACGACTGATAACTTCAGTGGTAAAGTCGGTGACAAGATTAGCTACACAACAGCTGATAAGATTGCTGGCTTTGAAAGCAAGGGTTACGAACTTGTATCCAATGACTTTAAGGATGGTAATGAAAACTTCACTGATGGCGACAATAACTTCACTGTTCACTTGAAGCACAGCGAACAAACCTTTACTCCTCAAACTCCACACGGTGGCGATGATGAAAATGGTAAGTACGCTACGCAAAAGAAGACGACCTTTACTGTTCACTATGTTGGTGCGGGTGATAAGAACCCTGCTGACCATGTTGAAACAGTTCAATGGCACCGTCACGTTTCAGTTGATGGCGTAACTGGCGAAATCATTAGTACAACCCCATGGACGACTGATGACAGCTACAGTGATGTTAATACGCCAGTAGTTAACGGTTACCAAGCTGACAAGGATGTAGTTAACGCTCCACAACCAGATCCAAATAAGGATACCGTTGAAACAGTTATCTACACACCTGCTTCTACACCGGTAACTCCTGAGCAACCTGCAACTCCAGGTAACCCTGGAGGTAATGACGGTGAAACTCCTAATAAGGTAACACCAACTACTCCAGCAACTCCTGGTGACAATGATGGTGAGAATGGCAACAAGGTAACTCCACAAACGCCACAACAACCAGTAACACCAGCTGAAAGTACACCAGTTGCTCCTACAGAGACACAAACGCCTGCAATGAAGCAAACTGCTGCACAACAACCAGCTGCTAAGTCTGAAGCTAAGAAGTTACCACAAACTGGTAATGAAGCAAACAAGAGTGCCGAAGTTCTCGGACTTGCTGCTCTTGGTTTGACGGGCCTCGTTGGCTTAGGAAAGAAGCGTCGCAAAGAAGATTAATAAAATTTATGTTCGGACAGACAACTAATGATGCAACAAGTTGAGTTAATTGCTATGGCTTAACACGATGCAATGGAAGGCATGACTTAACTGATTCATCGCAAGCAACTTGCTGCATTAAGAAAAAGCTCTACAGTTTCGGCTGTAGGGCTTTTTTGCATAGTGACTTATCAGCATTTAATTTAAATGCCTTGTTATAATAATATTAATAATTTTATGGCTGCATCTAAAGTTGTATAACCATTCTATTGATTAGAAATTTTCAGTTTTAATCAAATATAACGATGAAGAAAATTTATATTTAGCGAATGGATAGTTAATTTTTGGCTAAACCAATCTAGGTATTGACAATTTAATAACCTTAAATGCTTGTTTTATAAGGACTTGATGCAGATGGAAGAATGGGCTAGTTGGATTTTAAAATAAAAAAATATATATGGGTATAAATGAAAAGTTTTTCATGTGTTTTAAACTTTTTTAAGGAAAATAGTATAATATCTTCACTTCTCAATTATTGACTTATCAAGGTTTAACGTATTTTGCGGTTAGCAAATGATAACCAAATGCGGTGTGAGCTTATTGCCTTTTAAAATTAAACCTTTATATTAGATAGTGACAACAAGTTATGGGAGCTCTTAATTACACATAACAATTTACTTATCCATTGATTAAGGGGGATAAACGATAATGCTTTCTCGCAAAAATTTACAAGAACAAATAAAGAAAAATGAACCCAAAGAGCAACGGTTTGCTATCAAAAAATTAACTGTTGGGGTTGCTTCGGTCCTTTTAGGGGTTACCTTTGCTGGGACTGCTTCTGCCGATACTACTGATGCAAATTCTGCTTCTGGGTCTGCTAGCGATGGCGCTGAACAAACTGACCATAACTTAGTCGTTTCATCAGCAAATACTGCCACGATGAAGCAAGCTACAGCAGCCAATGCGGCCAAAGATGTGCAAGCAGAAGCTGTCAATCCTGCCGGCAACGTTGAAACACCAGTTGCGAGCGGGTATGAAGCGACGGTTAATAGTGCAGTTTCAGCTGCAATGAGCAGTAATGCATCCGCAACGGCTAATACGGCAAGCACTGCTGCTAATCAGCACTCAGCTGTTACTACAAGTAGTGCAACGTCATCGCCAATAAGTGCTGCGTCAGATATTGCGCAAGCTCCTAAAACCGAAACGTTTGTCCCGACAACAACTCCTGCCGCAGCTAATGCAATCAGTGTCCAAAATTTAGCGACACAAAAGACTGCTTCATCAACAGCAGCCAATGAAAATGTTAACCAAGTTTATAAAGTTAGCGTTAAGGCAGTCGATGTTACAACGGGCGCTACACCAGTAACATACTCCGCTTCATTTAACTATAACTTTAGAAATAATGGTATTTTCACTGAAGAAGGGAAAACAGGTACTACCCTTTACTCATTTGGGATGCCGCCAATTGGTTATAAATTATTAAATCCTGATATCCTGGCAGAAAACTTCATCATGGATGGCAACATGGGTAAAATCAAGGATAAAGATGTCGATATTACCCTCGAGTATGCACCGATTTCGCCGATCCTTGTACGTTACGTTGATGAAGATAGCGGTGAAGTGCTCTCAACTTCATCTGTTGGTGCTAATACATCTACAACTGCTAGTTATGCCTATCTTCATGGTGATAAGACTAATGTTGCAACTTCAAAGTTTGTGTTGCGGGCAATTGATATTCCTGGTTACCAATTAGACGACCAGCCAACTTTTGAAGATACTTATAATAATGTTCAATCAAAGGGTAATCTTAACTACCAGATCCACACCTTCAAGTATAAGAAGATTATGGATAATCCTAACCCGAAGGACAGTCATAAGGGATCAGGTGCCCAATATGGAGAATACTTTGGTCCGGAATGGAGTACGATTGATCCTAATGATATGTTTACTGTTTCCGGTGTTCAAGGCTTGACTTATGAACATGATAATGGTGACATTGAAGCGAAAATGAATAACCTGATCGCAAAGTATAACAACAAAGGCTACACCTACATGGGGACCTTTAACTATCATAAAAATACCGATTACTATAACTGGAATGAAGCTCAAACGGCAATTAACTTGATTCCTAATAAGCCTGTGACGGTTAAATTTATTGATGAACAGGGTAATAAGTTAGCAGATAGCGAAACAATTGCGTTTAATGTTAATAATCCAGATCAAACTAACGGTGGAATTAACGAAGCTAAGAATTGGTACTCTGCTGGGGAATGGCATGCTACGCCTAAGACGTTTGATGGTTACACTTTACGGACAACTTACGGTGCTGACCATGGTCAATTTACACCATATAACTATATTGTGACCTTTGAATATGCGAAGGATGCAACTGCTCAAGTTAAGTACATTGACGATGTGACCGGGAAGCAATTAAAGGCTGATGATTTAACTGGTTACGTGGGCGATGAAATTGATTATTCAACGAAGGATTCTATCGCAAATTACGAGGAGCAAGGCTATACATTAGTGAGTGATGGGTTCAAGCCTGGCACTAAGTATGCTGATGGGTCAAATGTATTTGAAGTGCACTTTAATCATGGCCAATCACCAGTAAATCCGCAACATCCTGACAAGAATGTTGATCCAACATCCTACATAAAGGATGTTAAGGCAACCGTTCACTATGTTGGTGCTGAAGCTAAAACACCTGCGGACAATGTGCAAACATCTCAATGGTCGCGGACTTTGACTATTGATAATGTTACTCATGAACTTGTTCAAGATGGTCAATATGATACTGAGTGGTCAATTGTGCCAGGACAAAAGACCGCTTATGATCAAGTTGATACGCCAGTGATTGATGGTTTCCATGCAGATAAGGCTAATGTACCGGCAACAGCTGTTACTCAAGATGATATCGAAACAACTGTAACTTACGCGCCAAACGGTAAGATTGTGCCAGTTGACCCATCAGGTAAGCCGATTCCTGATGCGCCAACTCCACAGTATCCAACAGAACCAACTGATCCAACAACGGTAACACCAAACGAACCAGTTCCTGATATTCCAGGATAGGTACCAAGTCAGCCAACGGTAACGCCAACTGACCCTGGTGAGGATACGCCCGTTGTTTACAACCAAGTTCAAAAGGCAGATTTAACAATTGTTGACCAAGATAATGATAATAAGCAAATCGTTGTTAAGGGAGTAACAACTAAGTTTAACGCGGATGGAACCGTGGATACTAAGATTAGCTTTAATGGCTATACGGATTCGATTAATGCGCTCGAAAGTATGGGCTACGAATACGTTGGTTCGGATTTTGATATTAACCAGACTTTTGACGATGATGCTAATACTGACCAACACTTCACGATCACGATGAAGCATGGAACGGCACCAGTTAACCCTGATCATCCAGGCGCGGGTTATCGCAAGACTGATCTTCAAAAAGATATTACACGGACAATTAATTACGTAAATGCTCAAGATGGTCAACAGGTAGCTGAACCAGTAAAGCAAACCGTTAACTTTACCGCTGATGGTACAGTTGACAAGGTAACTGGTAAGTTAGTCACAGTTACTGACGGCAAGATTACTGGTCCCGGTGAATTGACTTGGACACCAGCACAAGAAGTCCAAGCTGTCCAATCACCAGCGATTGAGGGGATGCATGTTATCTCCGTTAGTCGGGATGCAGATGGTTCTAATGTTAAGGAAATTGCATTGAATCATGACGATAGTAATTATGATGTGACTGTTAAATATGAAGCGAACGGGACTGTTAACAAGAATGAACAAAACATTCCAGCATCACAAACTATCAAGTTTGTTGATGAAAATGGTAACACGCTCCGTGAAAACAACGTTCAAACTAGTGAATTTACGCGGACGCCAGATGTTGTTGATGCTGTAACTGGTAAAACAATTACTGCAGGTTCGTGGAATGAAACTAGCCACAAATTTGGGACAATTAATGTTCCCGTAATTGATGGCTACGTTGCGACAGTTAAGACTGCTGGTGGATTAACAGCAACTATTGATAATCCCAACGTTGTGACTGAAGTTGTTTATCACCAAATTCAAAAAGCGGACTTAACAATCATTGACCAGGATAACGGCAATAAGCAAATCGTTGTTAAGGGTGTAACAACTAAGTTTAATGCTGATGGAATTGAAAACGATAAGATCAGCTTTAGCGGTTATGGCGAATCAATTAATGCTCTTGAAAATATGGGCTATGAGTATGTTGGTTCTGACTTTGATGTTAACCAAATTTTTGATGATGATGCTAATACTGACCAACACTTCACAATTACCATGAAGCACGGTACCACGACCTTTGAACCAGACAAGCCAGGTACGCCGGGTGAACCAATCAACCCTAACTACCCAGACGGGCCAAAGGTAACCAATGAAGACGTTGACTACCTCAAGGATGTTAAGTTTACGGTTCACTACGTTGGCGCTGGTAATAACAACCCAGCCGATAACGTGCAAAACGCTCGCTGGACGCGGACCATTACTGTCGACAACGTTACTGGCAATATCATTAGCTCAACTGAATGGGTAAGCAACAAGGATAGCTACGACAACGTTAAGACTCCGGTTGTTAATGGCTACCATGCAGACCGGACGCAAGTTGACGGCCAGCAGGTAACGATGGACGACCAAGAAGCAACGGTAACTTATGCACCAAACGGTAAGATTATCCCAGTTGATCCTGAGGGCAACCCAATTCCAAATGTACCTAACCCGCAATATCCAACTGATCCAACGGATCCATCAAAGGTAACACCAAACGAACCGGTACCAACAATTCCTGGCTACACGCCACAAGTACCAACGGTTACCCCAACTGATCCAGGTGTTGATACGCCAGTTAAGTACATTCCAGATACCGTAAATCCAAAGCCGGCTGATGATCAAAAGGCCATTGTTAACTACATTGACCAAGATGAGAACAACAAGGTAATTGCGACATCTGGCAGCTTAGTTGGTAAGCCGGGCGAAAAGATCGACTACAGTACCGCAGCAACGATCAAGGAACTTGAAGCTCAAGGGTACGAATTAGTAACCGATGGCTTCCCAGCCAACGCAACGTTTGACGACAATTCAGACGTTAACCAAGTCTTCACAGTCGTCTTGAAGCACGGTCATGCTCCCGTCGGTCCAAACAACCCACATGAACCAGGAACACCAGTTAACCCTGATGAACCAAACGGTCCAAAGTGGCCAGCAAAGGACAACTACACGAAGGACTACACATCGACCGTTCACTTCGTGGATAACCACGGGAACAAGATGCGTGATGATAATGTTCAAACTTCAACATGGACCCGGACATTGATCATTGATAAGGTTACTGGCGAAATCCTTAACCCTAATGAAAACTGGACTTCTGATAAGGACAGCTACAGCGAAGTTAAGGTATCGGTAATTAACGGTTACGTTGCGGACAAGGCTAATGTACCAGCCAAGGAAGCAGTTCAACGTAATATTGAAGATACCGTAACCTACACCAAGGTTGGTAACATTGTTCCGGTTGATCCAAACGGCAACCCAATTCCAAATGTACCAGTTGTGCCATACACTAATGATCCAACAGACCCAACCAAGGTTGTACCAAACGAACCAGTACCAACAATTCCAGGAATGACACCAAACGTTACGACAGTAACGCCGGATCATCCAACAGTTGATACGCCGGTTGTCTACACGACGCCAACACCGGTAACGCCAGAAACGCCAGCTAAGCCAGAAGTTCCAGCAACTCCTGCTCAACCAGCAGCTCCGGCTGCACCAGCGGCTAAGAC
>NZ_QORN01000023.1:0-30456 GCF_014830205.1 Limosilactobacillus walteri | reverse complement strand
CTCAGAGGGCATTATAGCCTATTGATACTTACAGTTCCTTTTTAATTATTATTTATTCCAAATGATGTGCCGGGTATCATCATTTGCGCTATGACCGATAGCATGTCCATTGAGGTAGATTGTTGTTTTGCAACCCTTTTGGATATCTTTTTCTGATAACTTCTTTAGATCATTATCGGCAAGTGTTCCATAAACACCATTTTGCAAATTTTGAACTAAAAGTGTTCGGCGTGCCTTTGGTAATTGATAGATATCATCATTAACATCAATTTTGATTTTATTATCACGGGTATAGGTAATGTCCTTGATACAAGAAAAACCTTTGAAAGTCTTGTCATTTTGCTCATATTGTTGACAATTACCAAGATAATCAGCAATGTAACGGTTAGCTAAATCATTTTTCTCCTTAGACATATCAGCGGCATAGGCAACATTGGTTGATTGGAAAAGTTTGGTGGTCAATCCAGTGCTTGTGCCGACAGTAAGTCCAGCTACTGCAAGCATTAAGCCCTTTGAAATTTTACGCATGGCATAAATCTCCTCATCTATTATAAATATAACACCTTTAATTATGAGCATTTTACGGTGAATAAACAAGTGGAAAGAATATAAATATCACGAAAGCGCTATCTAAAAAGTTGATGAAATAGTGATTTGTATATAAAAGTTTGCTATCCTAAACATAATAGATAAATTTAGGAGGAACAACATGATAAAGGATGATTATAGCATTGGTCTTGATATTGGAGCAACATCTGTTGGACATGCATCCATTGATAGTCAATACAATGTAGTAAAAATAAAAGGGAAAAGAGCAATTGGTGCTCGGTTATTTGAAGAAGGGAAAACTGCAGCAGAGCGTCGTGGATCTCGGACAACTCGACGGCGCTTAAATCGCCGCAAATGGCGTCTTTCACTCTTAGAAGAATTTTTTGATCCGCATATTTCACTAATAGATCCGAGTTTTTTTGCTCGCTTAAGGCAATCAAATCTTTCACCAAAAGACGGTAATAAAGAGTTCGATGGCTCTTTATTATTTCCTGATAAAACAGATCATAACTTTTATGATGCTTTTCCGACTATTTACCACTTACGGCATGATCTAATGACTAAGCAGCAACGGTTTGACGTTCGAGAAATTTACTTAGCAATTCATCATATAGTTAAGTATCGTGGGAATTTTTTGAGCTCAACACCAGTAAACCATTTTGATACTAGCAAAATCGACTTTGCTAAAGATTTTCAGCAATTAAATGAGCTTTATCAAAATGAAGATCCTATTAAAATTTTTACTATTAATTTAAGCAACACATCTAACATATCCGCCATCTTACTGGATCGGGATCTAAAGAAATTCGATAAACAAAAGCAAATTGCAAAATTACTTACTAAACTACAAGATGATAAAGATCTTGATAAGATAAATAAGAAAATTGCAACACAAATTAGTAAGGCAATTTTAGGATATAATGTTTCGTTAAATGATGTTTTAAAAGTAGAAGCTGAAGACAATAGTAAATGGAAGGTTAACTTTAGTGACCCTAATGTTGATGATAAATTAGTGGATTTAATTACTGAGCTTGACGAAAACCAACAATCAATTTTAACTATTCTTATGAGCTTATATTCACGGCTAACTTTGAACGGGATTGTTCCAAGTGGAATGAGCCTTTCAGAGTCAATGATTGCTAAGTACAATGATCATAAGGAGCATTTAAAACTACTGAAAAAATATGTAAAAACAATTGCATCCGAAAAGCGCAAGGCTGTCGCCGAAGCATATGCGCAATATGTTGGAAACTCTACAAAAGAATCTAAGCATATATCGAGAGATGAATTCTATAAAATAGTAAGTAAGAATCTTGATAATTCTGAAATTGCAACTCAAATTAAAGCTTTGATTAAGAGTGAACAATTTATGCCCAAGCAACGGACAAACCAGAATGGTGTCATTCCATATCAACTCCATCAAAAAGAACTAGATCAAATTATTGAAAATCAGTCTCAATATTACCCATGGTTAGCGGAATTAAACCCTGTTAAGGATCATCGAGATGCCAAATATAAATTAGATGAATTAGTTGCCTTTCGAGTGCCATATTATGTGGGACCATTGGTGGATTCTAATTATGTTCCTAATACCGAACAAGGAAAGAAGAACGCTTCCTTTGCTTGGATGGTTCGTAAGGAAGCAGGCCCAATAACCCCGTGGAATTTTGATGAGAAAGTAAATAAAGTAGAATCTGCTAATAAATTTATTAAGCGGATGACGACAAAGGATACTTATTTACTCGGTGAGGATGTTCTTTCGGCCCATAGCCTTATTTATGAACGTTATAAGACATTGGATGAATTAAACCGCATTAGGTTGAATGGCAAAAAATTAAGTGTAGCCGTTAAACAAGATATTTACAATGACTTGTTTAAGAAGACAAAGACAGTCACTAAAAAAAGATTAGTAAATTACTTGCAAGTAAGCCTGAAATTACCACAAACACCGCAAGTTACTGGGTTAGCTGATCCACAAAAATTTAATTCTCAGCTTAATTCATATATTGATTTAAAAAATATATTAGGGGATAAAATCCTTAATGATAACAGTAAGCAAGATGACTTAGAAAAAATAATTGAGTGGTCAACAGTATTTGAAGATTCACGTATCTATAAAACTAAACTACATGAAATTGATTGGTTAACGGAAAAACAGATAGCAGATTTAACGGCTCATCGATATCAGGGATGGGGAAGACTTTCTAAGAAACTTCTTATCGAATTAAAAAATAAAAATAATAAATCGATTTTAGACTTAATGTGGGAAACTCAACGGACTTTTATGGAGTTGCAAAGTCAACCGGAGTTTGCAGAACAAATTGCTAATGCAAATCAAGATAAATTGACTAATGATAACTATGAAGACGTTCTTGAAGATGCTTATACTTCGCACCAAAACAAAAAGGCGATTCGCCAAGTCATTAAAGTAGTAGATGATATTGTTAAAGCAGCCGGGAAAGCACCCAGATTTATTTCACTAGAATTTGCGCGGTCTGATGAACGTTCTGAACGAAAAGATGCAAGAAAGACGAAAATTCAAGAGATTTATGATGGTACTGCAAAAGAGTTAATTAAAGATGATCATCTTCGCGATGAATTGGCAAATGTGACGGACTTATCAGATCGCCTATACTTATACTTCACTCAGTTAGGAAGAGATATGTATACTGGTAAGCCAATTAATATTGATGAAATATCAACAATGTATGATATTGACCATATTCTTCCGCAGGCATTTATTAAGGACGATTCATTAGATAATCGTGTTCTTGTCAGAAGACAGATCAATAATGCAAAATCTGACACAGTTCCGACACTAGAGTATGCTGCTATGAAGCCGTTTTGGAATAAACTACAAAAACATGGCTTAATTAGTAAGCAGAAACTTAATAATTTACTGACTAATCCAGAAAGCATTGATAAGTTTAAAGCAGTTGGCTTTGTTAATCGACAGTTAGTTGAAACTCGTCAAGTAATTAAGTTAGCTGCCAATATCTTAGCAAAACGGTACCCAAATACTAAGATTATTGAAGTAAAGGCAAATTTGACGCACCAAATGCGCGACTCATTTAATTTGATCAAGAATCGTGACGTTAATGATTATCACCATGCTTTTGATGGGTATTTAAGTGCTTTTGTAGGTCAATATCTATACAATCGGTATCCAAAGCTTCAATCATATTTTGTCTATGGTCAGTTTAAGAAATTTGACAAGCAAAGCTCTCGGATTGAAATGAAAACAAATCATTTTAACTTTTTATATGATCTTGAGCCAGGAAAGAATAAACGGGAAAAGATTATTAATAAGAGTACCGGTGAAATTATTGCTGATCGCCATGAATTGGAAGAAAAACTGCGAAAAGTTTATAAATACCGTCCAATAATTTCGCAAGAAGTATATACAAGGTCTGGTGCAATGTTTGATCAAACTATTTATGCTGCTGATTCAGGGAAAAAATTAATAGCCTTGAAGAAAAATAAACCAACTAAGATTTATGGCGGCTATAGTGGGAGTAAAGATGCTTATCTGGCCATTATTAAGTTGTGTGATAAAAAAGGTGATAAGTATCAAGTAGTTGGAATTCCAGTACGTGCAGTTACTAGGCTAAATCAAGCAAAGAAAAGGGGGAGAGAAGAATATCTGGCACAATTAAAGGAGATTATTACTCCTAAACTCACTAAAGAGAAAACGAACCGTAAAACTAAGGAAAAAACAGTTATTCATCCTAACTTTGAAATTATTATTCCTAAGGTCATGTACCGGCAGTTAATCGTTGATGGAAACCAAATGTTTACATTAGGAAGTTCAACATATCAATATAATGCACGGCAACTCGTCCTATCATTCTCGTCAGTAGAGGCTTTATCGAAAGATTTTATAAAGAACAATGTACTTACTAATAAGGATAAAAATAGTAGGCTGATTGAAGTTTATGATGAGATCCTTGAAAAGGTTAATAATTACTTTAGCCTTTATGATAAGAACAAATTCCGCCAGCGATTAAATGAAGGTAGAAAATTATTTGTAGACCTGCCGCTAGAAAGTAAGGTTGAAAATAATAAAAAGACGGCAGTTGGCAAGGTTGAAGTTCTACAAAATATTTTAATTGGGTTACATAATAACGCAGGAATGGGTAACTTAAAGGTACTAGGTATTACGACACCATTTGGAATGATGCAAACTAAAAATGGAATACAATTGTCACCCAACGCATGCTTAATTTATCAATCACCAACAGGCTTATTTGAGAGAAAAGTTTATCTGAATCCTATTCCACCATTGAAATAGTTTAAAAGAGAAAGGGAATCGCTCATGAGAACGATTCCCTTTTATGTAAGGTCAGATAACTGACTCAAAAGTAGAAACTTGTGTAAAAACACTTGCTTGATTTTAACTCTGTACTTCAAATCAATAATGTTTAATAGTCGGTAGCTAACCGACAAGCTAATTATAACAAATGTTTTTTATTACAACAAGGGGATGAAATAATGGGATGGCGTTCGGTTATTGTTACTCAACATGCTAAATTATCATATACATCACATTTAATGGTGGTACAGACCAATGATGGAATTAACCAGATACCAATTGATGATATTGAACTGTTGTTAGTGTCGACAACTCAAGCAGTGATTACTTCTGCTTTGCTTAGTGAATTAGCCAAAAGAGAAACTAAAGTAATTTTTGTTGACAATACCCTTCAACCAGTTTGTGAAACGGTAAATTGTTATCCGAATAATCGATCATTTGATTTAATTGAAGAAGAGTTTAAATGGTCACAACACTTAAAAGAGATATTGTGGACTAAGATAGTCGCTGCCAAATTGCTTAATCAACTTCAAGTACTTGATATATACGGACATGATATTAGTCAATTATCTGATGAGCTAAATAAGTTAGAAATAAATGATGAAACTAATCGTGAAGCTGTAGTTGCTCGAAAATATTTTCCGTTATTATTTGAAAATCCAAAATTTTCACGACGTTCAATGACGGCAGTCAATGCGGCCTTGAACTATGGATACTCAATATTATTGTCGATGGTAAATCGTGCAATCGTAGCTAAAGGATATTTAACCTGCTTAGGGATCCATCATCGAAGTAATGAGAACCAATTCAACCTCGGTTCAGATTTGATGGAGCCATTTAGACCAATTATTGATTATTGGGTTGCTAACCAGAACTTTTCAGAATTAACGCCGGATGTAAAATACGGTTTAATTGATGCGTTAAACTTAGAGATCACATTTAATGATAAGAAAATGTTGCTGAGAAACGCAATCACTTCTTATATTAGCCAATGTTTAAATTATCTGAGTGGAAAAAGCAAAGAAATAAAGATTGAGATGAAATTTAACCATGAGGTACCAAATAATGCGCTTATTAATCATGTTTGATTTACCAGTAGAAACTAGCAAGGAGAGACGAGCCTATCGTCAGTTTCGTAAAAGGCTAATAAACGAGGGCTTTTTAATGATTCAGTATTCTGTATATGTTCGGGTTTGTGTGAATAAAAAGTCTGCTCAATTTATTGAAAAAAGGATTAGCACATTTCTTCCCGAATCGGGAGTAATTCAATCAATGATTATGACGGAAAAACAATATAATGACATGCATTTTTTTTTGGGAGAAAGTAGTAAAGATGTACGTAATTTATCTGGAAGGACAGTAATATTATGAAACTTGTCTATAAAGGGCATCAAGCAATTCAAATTGAGAAAGGAAAATTTACCGTCTTAGCAACTAATAATCGGCATATTTATTTTGATTTAATAAGGGGGTTACAGGGATTTAATGATAAATTGATGATAGTAGATAATGATTACCAGTCATTAGAACTTGAAAAAGCAGTTGACTGGGATGGGGATGTTGTTGCTAACAACAATTTAGCAGAAAATTATTCAACGGAAATCGTAAGATCAATAATCAAAAACTTAACAGAAGATAATCGTAATTGTATTAATACCGAGACCAGGAAACTTTATTCAGTTGTTCAGGAACTTCTGTTTATGACTGATTTACCATTAGAGGTGCGGTATGATGGCGATATAAAACGGCTATTGAATTATTGCCGAATTAAATTTTCACCATTAATCGAAAAGAATCCATATGATATAATAAAAACAGATTTAAAGTTACATTTAGAATGTGCTGATAGCTCTTGCATTGGTTTGAGTAACGTCGCTAATTACTTAAGTCGTGATGAATTTAAGGAGTTACTGCAGTTAAATACTGAACTAAAAATTCCGGTTTTATTAATAGAATTCACAGAAATAGATAATCGACAGTATTATCAGAATGCTGAATTTTATTATATTGACGAGGACTTTGTTGATTGGAAGTTATAAACCATTAATTCAAAATGAGAGAATAATGGTTTTAGATGTACTTCAAATCAATAATGTTTAGTACGTAATTTGTAGATTAGAAGTTTTAAGGTAAGTTTTAGATGTACTTCAAATCAATAATGTTTAGTACAAGGAACAACCAACATTATTTTGTTTCCCTGTTTTAGATGTACTTCAAATCAATAATGTTTAGTACATTGATTACAATTAATTTCAGTAATATTGGGTTTTAGATGTACTTCAAATCAATAATGTTTAGTACTAAGCAATTCGATAATCAACACGATCGTATGTTTTAGATGTACTTCAAATCAATAATGTTTAGTACTTAGCTTTAGGAATAACCATTCGTTGCTTAGTTTTAGATGTACTTCAAATCAATAATGTTTAGTACAAAGAGGCTTAGTTATTACTGGAAATTTTAGTTTTAGATGTACTTCAAATCAATAATGTTTAGTACGTGTGTTCGCATTGTCGTTGTAATGAGTAAGTTTTAGATGTACTTCAAATCAATAATGTTTAGTACCATTAGCGTTGTAATCATCATTACTATCACGTTTTAGATGTACTTCAAATCAATAATGTTTAGTACATCAAGTTCCGATTAGCTATTTTAATACGAGTTTTAGATGTACTTCAAATCAATAATGTTTAGTACGGGAATTCCCGCTCGTGGTCCACAAGGTATGTTTTAGATGTACTTCAAATCAATAATGTTTAGTACGTGAACCAATGTATGACTACTACGATGTTCGTTTTAGATGTACTTCAAATCAATAATGTTTAGTACCTGAACCTTCTTTATACATGTGGATCCATTGTTTTAGATGTACTTCAAATCAATAATATTAAATAATACTTCTAACCCCAGCGATAGTTGCTGGGGCCCTTTTTCTTCTCCCTCCAAATTGTTGTATAATATTTACTAAATACTTACTAAAAAGGTGAATTATCATGGCAACAATTAAGGAAATTGCTGAAAAGTCGGGGTATTCACCTGCTACGGTGTCCCGATTATTAAATAATGACCAGAACTTATCCATCAGTCCTACAACCCGTAATAAGATTATGAAAGTTGCCAATGAACTAGGCTACTGGAAGAGTCATCATAAACATCAACGTCAACCAATTCTTCCTAATATTGCGCTTTTGTATCGGGTGAATGACAATGAGCAGTTACAAGATGAATACTTTTCATGTTTGCGTAACGAGATTATTAAGGAAGTAGGGAAGGCAGGCTTAGAAGTCGCAGTCTTTAATCAAATTTCTACTCTGATTGCGGCGGCTGATTCATTCCAAGGATTTATTGGCGTAGGCGCTGACCGGGTTACCCAAGAAGAGTTAACCCAACTTCATAACTCCTTGCCGAATGGGATTTTTGTTGATATTAATCCTATGCCCCAATTGTTTGATTCAGTTCAACCTAATTTAGAACTTACTATTCAAGATGCGCTTCAACGACTTCAGACAGCAGGTTATCAGCGCATTGGCTTTATTGGCGGCAAGGGGCTTAACCTTGATGAGGTTCAACAAGCTGATGCGCGAGAGCTGGCCTTTCGTGAATTTACTAGATTACAAGGACTAAAAGAGGCCCCGTTATATGTACATGGTCCATTTAACGTTGACAATGGTTATCAACTAGGTAAAATTGCGGTGGAACAAAGCGGTTCCCACCTTCCAGAAGCCTTCATTGTTGCATCGGATACTCTTAGTGTAGGGGTTTTGCAGGCCTTTAACGAAGCAGGAGTTATTGTTCCCCGTGATACTGCGGTGATTAGTATTAATAATAGTGAGGTTGCTAGATATGTATCATCACCATTAACATCTTACAATATTAATCAGCAAACACTCAGCCGGATGGCAATTGAGTTATTGCAAGACTTGATCACGCATCCTAATCGTCCACATGTGCACCTAAAAGTTAATACTGATATCGTTTTTCGTAAAAGTTTTCCAAACCAAAATTAACTGGCTAAATACTGTTGAATTAACTATTTGACAGTTTAGCCAGTTTTTATTTTTTCTAGTAATTAATTTACCACTTTAAATAAATATTTACTAAATAAAGATAAAGATTTATAATGTATCTGTAAGCGATTACAAAAAGCTATAGTTTGGAGGTTTCAATATGGCATATAACCATAAATTTAAACGGAAACAATTGATTTCGCAGATGTCATTTTGCTTTGGTAATTTAGGACATTCCGCTTTTTACGGAGTGATGAGTACATACTTTATCATCTTTGTTACTAGTGGGATGTTTGCTGGCGTAAGTAAGTCGATTGCTAATAAGCTAATCGGTTTAATTACAGTTTTAATCGTTTCCGTTCGGATTTTAGAATTATTAATTGATCCCTTATTAGGAAATATTGTTGATAATACGAAAACTCGTTGGGGAAAATTTAAACCATGGATTTTAGCGGGGAATCTTATTAGTGCGATTTTGTTATTAATCCTTTTTACTGGAATTTTTGGGCTCGCCCAATATAATTGGTTTTTATTCGCTGTTTTATTTGTGATTATTTTTATTATGTTTGATATCTTTTATTCATTTTCTGATGTTTCTTACTGGGGAATGGTTCCCGCAATAAGTGAAAACTCAGCAGAACGGGGTGTCTATACTGCGTTAGGGGCCTTTGCTGGTACAATCGGTTGGAACGGTTTAACGATTATTGTTGTACCAGTTGTAACGACCTTTACTTATTTGGCTACAGGGCAATACCAGCAAGGACCAATGGGGTGGTTTGCTTTTGCTGTAATTATTTCTGCTTTAGCTGTTTGTTGTGCGCTTGTTGTGTGCTGGGGGACAAAGGAAAAACATAATCTTATTCGCAATTCAGCCCAGGAAAAAACGACACTTCGCGAGGTCTTTTCTGCTATTTTTCACAATGATCAAATTCTCTGGCCTAGTTTAGCTTATTTGTTATATTCTTGTGCATATGTTGTTACCAATGGAGTGCTCTTTTATCTTTATAAGTTTGTTATTGCCAAACCGGATGAATTCTGGATTGTTGGAGTTATTGCTACAATCATTGCCTTTTGTACCAATCCTCTTTACCCAGTCTTAAATAAAGTTATCCCGCGAAAATGGCTATTTATTGGTGGGCAAGTTTGCATGAGTTTGGCCTATCTTATCTTTATTTTTGCTCGGTCGAATGTTCTTATGATGGATTTAGGATTGATCCTTTTTAATGTTAATTTTGCCCAATTAGTTACTGTTCTTACCTTGACTGATGCGATTGAATACGGCCAATTGAAATCAGGACAACGTAATGAAGCGGTTGTATTAGCAGTTCGGCCGATGATTGATAAATTGACAGGAGCAATTTCAAATGGTTTGGTTGGTTATATTGCAATTGCTGCGGGAATGACTGGTAGTGCTACAGCAGCGGATATGACAAGCCACGATATCAATACGTTTGACGGTATGGCTTTTTATATCCCTTTAACATTAGCAATTCTTTCGATCTTTGTTTTTCTTTTTAAGGTTAAATTAAGTGAGCAAAAGCATGCGCTCGTTGTTGAAGAATTAAAAAATAAGTTAGCTAATGGAGACCAGCTTTCTTCTCCTAATGTTTCTTCAATCACAGTCAAGCAAGAAAAAATTTACGCTCCTGTTGATGGTGAGTTAATGGCAATAACAGAAGTTGTCGATAATGATGGTCGTCGCTTTCCCGGCAAGGGGTTTGTAATTAAACCGACTAGCGATAAATTATATGCTCCATTTGATGGCAAGATTAACTTCACCTTTGGAACGCGTCATGTATTTGAAATAACCTCTGACAATGGACTAGAAATGATTATCCATATTGGTATTGGCACGGTAAATATGCGTGGTAAAGGTTTTAACGCTCATTATCTTAATGGTCAGAAAGTAAAGAAAGAACAACTTCTTTTTACATTTGACCGGAATTTAATCAAGAAGGAAGGTTATAAAGATTGGGTAATCGCATTCTTTACCCAGCCAGGTAAAGTTGAAGATATCACTGCTTTTGTTCCTGGCCAAATGGTGAAACATGGCGATGAGGTAGTAACAGTTAAATTTAAATAGAATGTGATGATAATAAAAAAAGAGAATGGGACAGACCTAGCTTGGCTAGTTCATAGTCCCATTCCCTTTAATTTACTCTTGTTAATAATTTGTTAGCCATTAACGTGAGAAGTCTACGTGTACGGCTATTTGGTAATTTTTGAATCTCGCTTTGTGCTTTTTGCGTAAACTTCCGCGCAATCTCTTGGGCTTTTGTCACACCACCATAGTTAATCACTAGCCTTTGGACTTGCTCCATGTCGGCAATCGTCATTTGTCTTTTCTTTGCGAGAAATGGTTTCAGTTCATCACGGTGATTTTGCAATGTCAGGAGGAGTGGCAACGAATACACTCCCGTTGCCAGGTCTTCAAGAACCGGCTTGTTAAGTCGTGCATCCCCAGAATAATCTAAAATATCATCCAGAATTTGAAAGCTAATGCCGATATTTTGACCGATTCGCTTAGCTAAAACGGTTGTATGATGTGATGAACAACCGAAATGAGCCCCTTCTTCTGCAGCAAGACTAAAAAGGGCAGCCGTTTTACCATTCACATTACGATAATAATCAAGCAGAGACTGATTAAGGTCGAAGCGATTAGCCATTTGTCCTAGTTCTCCTGTTAGGATTTTCCGCATTGTTTGCGCGTTGCGAGCAAGATATGGCGAAGTCGCCATTGTTTCAACTAGCAAACTGAAGAAAGCAGTAAAAAGAAAATCCCCGCTATAAACGGCGGTATCCTTACCAAATGCTGCTTGGATGCTAACAGCTCCCCGTCGCTTGGGTGAATCATCAATAATGTCATCATGAATGAGGGTTGCCATGTGAAGAATTTCAAGAGATGCGGCAATTTTGATTAGCCGTGAACGATCATCAACCTTCTTATTACCAATATCCGCAAATAAGAGGAAGAAAGCTGGACGCAAATATTTTCCGCCATTAGAAGCCATGTGTTGGAGAGCCTCGTGGAGGGAAGTGTTTTTAATCGTTATCTGGCTATTGATGATTTGATTCACTTCATTGAGAGCGTGGTCAATCGCTGGATAAGCGTGGAAAAAATGTTGTTTCATTAATCGATAATTCCTTTGTTATGGTGTACCATCTATATTGTACCGAATATCTAACAAATTATGAAAGGAAAAATTACTAAATGTCGTTAAATGTTTTTTTAGAATTGGTAGAGATTAAAGCCAAGACAGCTAGTATCCTACCGATGTTATTAGGAGTCTGCCTAAGTGTATATTACTACCACTCCTTAAATGTCATAAATTCCGTCCTGTTTTTTATTGCCATGCTCCTGTTCAACATGGCAGTCGATATGATGGATAATTATAACGATTATAACCATGCTGTTGATACGGTTGATTATAAGAAAAATACTAATATTATTGGACGCGAAAATATTTCACCGCGACTGGTATTAGGATTACTGCTTGCCTTTAGTATTGTTGCAGGTTTGATTGGAATTTATTTAGTAACGATTGTTGGGTGGCCGCTCTTATGGATGGGGATTTTTTGCTTTGCTGTTGGAATCCTATATTCATCAGGTCCGTTTCCGTTATCAGGACTGCCGGTTGGCGAATTTGCTTCCGGCTTTACCATGGGTTTTATGATTGTTTTAATTTCTGTTTATATTAATGCTTTTCAGCAATTCTCATGGACATGGGCTAATATCGGCGTTGTCTTTTTAGTTGCGTTGCCAGATGAGTTATGGATTTCTAATTTATTGCTAGCTAATAATATTTGTGATGCAGGAGAGGATGAAGATAACCATCGTCATACAGTAATTCATTTTATTGGTCAGCGTAACGGATTATATTCATTTGCCATTAAAAATGTTCTTGCATTTATTGCAATTATTTTTTCCGTGATTTTACATCTTGCTCCTTGGACCGTATTATTGACCTTATTTATTATTCCATTTGTCATTAAACAAACGCGATTATTATTTGCCAAACAAATCAAAAAAGAGACCTTCCCTTGTGCTATTAAAATCCTATTTATTGGTTCCTTAGTGCAGGTAGTGACATATGCGATTGGGTTAATTTAAGAAGAATTGCTTTGCAGTTATTTTCTGTGACTAGACTTTATAACATCCGAAACTAAAAAGACTGGTGAAAAATCAAAGTTTTTCACCAGTTTTTTATTTATCGCCAAAATGAAGGGCCGCAGCACCAAAATTTAGTGGTTGGTAGTGTACTTCTCTAAAACCCGCTGCCTTCATCATTCGTGCTAATTGATGAGCTGAAACAAATTGTTGACTTGTTTTCTTTAAATATTGGTAGTCTTTAAGCTGACCACCCGCTAATGAGGCCATAACCGGGAAAGCAGTAAAGTATGCCTTCCAGCCGAGCTTAATTACAGGATTGGTTGGTTGGGACATTTCAAGGCTAACGAACTGACCACCAGGCTTTAGTACACGGTAAATTTCGCTCAAAACCCGGTCAGCGTCAGGAACGTTGCGCAATCCAAACCCAATTGTAACAATATCAAAACTGTTATCATCAAACGGTAATTGCATTGCATCTCCCTGAATTAAGAAGAGGTTCCCGATTGTCTTGGTCTTTTCAAAGGCGAGTTCTAACATTTTTTTATTGAAATCTAATCCAGTGACTCGTCCACTAGGAATTCGCTTCGCTAGTTCAATTGCTAAGTCGCCGGTCCCACAACAAACGTCAAGGGCATTGGCATGCGGATCGACTTGTAATTGCTTAAAAAGGGTCTTTCGCCATAATTTTTGGGTTCCAAGACTAATAACGTTATTCAAAAGGTCATAGTTAGGTGCAACACGGGAAAACAGATCATTGACCTGATGTTCATTTAGTAATTTATTTGTTTGAACCATAATTGTCTCTCTTTTCCTAAATTATTCTATCAGTGTTTTTTTCGGTTTAACAAGCATTATCAAAATAAAGTTAACAAGCAGGGTTAGTCCAGTAATAATAAAGACCATTTCATAGCTAGATATTCCTGAAATAAATGAACCGAGAATCGATCCGAGAACGGCACCGGCTGCTTGAAATGACTGGTTATAACTGAAAACACGACCAAATGCTTCTGTAGGAACATCCAACGTTAATACGGTCTGGGTAGCGGGCATCAATGCTGCGTTTGCTAGTCCAAGCAGGAATCGCCAGAATGCGAGTGCCCACGGGGAATGTGTAAATGTCATCGGGATAAAAAGGATAAAAGCAGTTATAATCCCGATTCGCAATACTTTTTCGGGACCAATTCGATCCATGGTGTGTCCAACTTTAGAAGCGGCGATCATTGTTCCTAAACCAGGGGTAGCCGCCACAATTCCGGCTACAAATGCAATATTACCATGTCCCCCCATCAGCTGGCGAACATATAAACTAATAATTGGGTCAATGGACATGGTAGAGGAAGTAACAATCATTGTAGTTAAGAACATCACGATGATTAAGGGGGGATTGTCAAGATTATGCATGATTTCTTTCATTGGTTTCATGGCTTCTTTTTTAATCGGTGTGAAATGCTCGACTGTCAACAACCAGGTACTAAGAAAGACGCAAAACATTAGTCCACCAGTGATGAAAAAGGGGATTCGGTAACCAAATGCACCAGATAAAGTTCCGCCCAATAATGGCCCGACAAGATTTCCGGCCACACCAGCTGTAGTCATTGCCGACATTACCCAACCGGACCGGCTATGAGGAGTTTCACCAGCCATCATTGCCGTAGCGTTATTAATATACCCGGAAAAAACACCTTGTAAAAAGCGCATGCCGATAATCATCCAGACGCTTTGCGCAAAACCAATTGTAAAGATGGTGCAGGCCATTACGCCAGAAGCACGGAGACACATTAATTTACGCCCTTTTTGGTCAGCTAAGCTCCCCCAAAAGGGTGAAACTATTGCCTGACTGATGAAAGTAACGCCAAATGCAAGTCCAGAGTAAATGTTGAGCTGAAAACGGCTAAAATTTCCAAGTTCGGCAATAAACAAGGAAATAAACGGCATGGTCATTGAATATCCCATTCCCGTGATAAATGCGCCTAGCCAGAGGGTATAAAAAGTTCGGTGCCAACCGTGAGGGAAACGTCCTCTTTCGACTTCCGAATCCATGTTAATTATCATCTCCTAATTGTGTTCAATCGATAAAAACCAATTATAACAAATGAAAAGGTTTTGAATCAAAGGTACTTATTAAAATAAAGGCATAAATTAGTTTAGCACTCCTTGTCAAAACTCTGCTATATTAATTACAGAGAAATAGAAAGGGGACATTACTAGTGAGAAGGAGAATTGCAGTATTTTCAGATACACACGGTAATTTAAGCGCGCTCCAAGCAATGTACCAAGATAGTATTAAGCAACATGCGGACGAATATTGGTTTGTTGGAGACCTGTTAATGCCAGGACCTAGTGTCGGGGCAATGTGGGATATTTTTCAGAAAATGAAACCAACCGTAATTGTTCGGGGCAATTGGGATGACCTAGTTGTCCGTGGTGCACGGGGAATGATGGACATGGAACGGCCATCTCATATTTACTTTGCCCGGCTTGCTCAATATGTTGCTGAGCATACTTCATCAGCAGTGATTGATGAAATTGCAAGTTGGCCATTGCACGTGACCAAAAGAGTGGGGGCCTTGAATTTTGGTATTTCCCATAATTTGCCGTGGCTTAATATGGGGCAAGCGCTATTTCCGACTCAAGAAACAGCAAACTTCGATAAGCTTTTTAACATTGCTGGTGAAACTGTCGATGTTGCAATTTATGCCCATGTCCACCACGAACTTTTGCGCTATGCTAGTGATGAACGTGTAATCTTAAATCCAGGAGCGGTCGGAGAACCTTTTAACCACTGGCAACCGCTCCAGCGAGACCTACGCGCGCACTATTTGATGTTGGAAGTCGACGCGATTGGCCTAGCAGAAACTAGTTTTCGACATATTTCATATGATCGGGAACAAGAAAAAAAGCTTGCTGAGAAGAGTGATGTCCCTTATAAGGATCTTTATCAAAAAATGATGATTACCGGTCGTGCTTATACCCATGATGATGAATTATTGACGGCGTACAATGATAAATTTAACTATGCGGATGATTACCAAAAATATGCTAAAAAAATTAATAGTTAAGGAAAAATAAAATGCAAGACATATTTCTTGTATTTTTTGTAAGTATCAGCGATAATAATAAACTGAAAAGAATTCGCAGATGTTTTTAATTTTAAGTAGTAATGGTAGATACAGTTTTAATTTAATCTAAAAGGAGAACAACTGAATGGCAAAAAAATCAAAAATTGCTAAATTACATCACCAAGAAGCTTTAGTTAAAAAGTACGCTGAAAAACGTAAAGAATTAAAGGCAAAGGGCGACTATATTGGTCTTTCAAAACTACCTCGCAATTCGAGTGCAGTCCGTCTTCATAACAGAGACCGTTACGATGGTCGTCCCCATGCTTACATGCGTAAGTTTGGTATGTCTCGGATTAAGTTCCGTGAGCTTGCACATAAAGGTCAGATTCCTGGCGTTCGTAAGGCAAGCTGGTAATTATTAAAAGCAGCGACCAGTTTTTAATAACTGGTCTTTTTTTATAGCTAAAAGTTGACCAAAAATACTGTTATAGTAGGATTAATTACAAAAAATTTTAGTAATCTTCCAAAAAAATCGATTTTTTAGCTTCGTTTGACGCTAATAACTGCTATACTATGAATAGTATGACGAGTAAAATCGGGCGGTGGAAATATAATGAACGAAAAAGTAGTTTTTGATCAACTGAATAAGGATGTTGCTGATCAAACACGTGTAAGGCAAACGTATAAGTATTTTAATGGTACAGATCGTTCTAAGGGTCTTTATGATGAGGCTGTTAGGATGGGTGAAGATGTCCTTAAAGAGCACGAAGAAGGACATAATGAGCCACAAGCAATGGTTGACCTAGTTGATCAAGCGATTTACAATTCGCGCAAGGCGCTAAATGGTCAGCAGACTGATAAGCATTCATTACACATGCAGCTATCCCGGGCAGGGCAATTTTTACGTAGTCAGGAATTTACCGGTCTCCCAATCAAGACGCAGCAATATTGGGAACGTGAGATTGCTGCTGCGCATAACGTTGAAGTTGCATCGACTACTGACCAAGCTTTGGCAAATAAGACCGCAATTAAGGTTGCCACGATGTTTGATACAATGGAACAGATGCGTCCGCAATTAGTTAAGGAAGCAGCTCAGCAACGGGCAGCGCGAGCTAAAAAGGCGATTGCGGCTCGTAAAGAGGCAGAAAAGGAACGCAAAAAACGTGAAGCAGTTCTTGCTAAGCAAAAAGCACTTGCCGAAAAAGCTGCTAAAGAACACCGCGGCAAAAAAGAAACTAAGAAGAAAAAGTCTGGCGGATTACGGGGATTCTGGTCATTTCTCGGTTTCCATAAAAATCAAAAATAACTATAATAAGGAGTTGGAGACAAGATTGTCACCCTCCTTTTTTAATTTTAAATTTACGAGGATAGCTTATGAGTAATAAATACAAGAGTGTTTTTGATATTATTGGTCCGATTATGATTGGTCCATCGAGTTCCCATACAGCTGGGGCAGTCCAAATTGGTCGCATAGCAAATAAACTGTTTGGCAAGATACCTCCTAAAGTGACTGTCCATTATTATGGGTCCTTTGCGCAGACGCATCGTGGTCATGGAACTGATTATGCGATTGCAGCAGGTATCATGGGCTTTTTACCGCATGATTCGCGGGTACCGCTTGCTCCGCGGATTGCTCGTCAACAGGGGATTGACTTACGTTTTGTAGAAGAATCCGGTGATAGTCCGATTCATCATCCTAACACTGCGATTTTAGTGATGACTGATGGTAATAAACAAATAAAAGTATCTGGCTGTTCAATTGGTGGGGGCGCTGTTGAAATTCGTGAAATCAATCTTGAAGGAGTTGAAATTTTACCTGCCGGACCTTTACCGATTGTAATTTTTCGTGACTATAGTAAGAAAATGGCCAATGCTTTAGCAATCAACGATGATTTAGAGCAAAAGGCTCCTTTTAGTAGACGTCAAGTGTTACGAGCGCCAAATTGTGATATTTATGTTTATGATATTCAAAATAAAATGCAACCAGCAACAGTAACTTATTTTGAAGAAAAGTATCCAACCGCAATTTGCCTTTAGAAAATGGAGAACTATTTATGTATGAGAGTGTAAAAGAGTTAGTAAGGACAGCTGAAGAAACCAAAAAATCCTTGTCAGAGCTGGTAATCTTAGCAGAATGTCAAGATTCGGGATTGAGTCGGAGCAAAGTCTGGAAGCGGATGCAGCTTAATTTAGCGACAATGCGGGCCGCAATTGAACGCGGTGAAAATGGTGCAGGGGTACGTTCGCAAACAGGTTTAACTGGTGGAGAGGCAATTAAGATCAAAAAATATCGCCAACAGCGAACCCCGCTTGCTGGTGATGCAATGATGGCGGCAGTTGAAAATGCAATTGCAACGAATGAAGTTAATGCGGCAATGGGTGTTGTCTGTGCAACGCCAACGGCAGGCTCATCGGGAACTCTACCGGGCGCATTATTTATGTTAGAGAAACGATTAGGACTGAATGAGGAGCAGATGATTAGGTTTTTATTTACAGCAGGGGGGCTCGGCTTAATAATCGCTAACCATGCGGGAATTGCTGGCGCAACCGGGGGATGCCAAGAAGAAGTTGGCTCAGCTTCGGCGATGGCGGCAGCTGCTGCAGTCGAAGCGGCAGGAGGAACGCCAGAGCAGAGTAGTCAAGCCCTAGCAATTGCATTAAGCAACCTCTTGGGCCTAGTCTGTGATCCTATTGCGGGCTTGGTTGAAATTCCGTGTGTTAAACGAAATGCGATTGGTGCAGGAAACTCGTTAATCGCGGCAGATTTAGCGTTAGCCGGGTGTATCAGCAAAATTCCAGCAGATGAATGTATTATGGCATTAGACCGAGTTGGCCGGTCGATGCCAGTTGCGTTACGGGAAACCGGAATTGGCGGTTTGGCGGGAACCCCGACTGGGCAAACGATTAAAGCTCGTATTTTTGGCAAACGGATCTAAAACTTTTTTAGAATAATTCTAACAAAATCCTTGCAAGTTGAGATTAAAAGCTTATACTATTAAGTGTAGTTAAGAATGATTCTAATTGAGGAGAGGATATATATGAATTTTGTTGGACACGAAATTGAAGATTTTAAGGTAAATGCTTATCAAGACGGTGAAACTACTGAAGTATCAAAGAAGGATGTCTTAGGCAAGTGGAGTATTTTCTTCTTCTACCCAGCAGACTTCTCATTTGTTTGTCCGACTGAATTAGAGGCATTACAAGATAAATACGAAGACTTTAAGAAGGCTAATGCTGATATTTACTCTGTTTCTGAAGACACTGAGTTTGTTCACAAAGCATGGGCAGAGGCTTCTGACAAGATTGGCAAGATCAAGTACCATATGTTAGCTGACCCTGCAGGTAAGCTTGCACGGATGTTTGATGTCCTCGATGAAGATGCCGGGCAGGCCTACCGTGGTGTATTTATTGTTGATCCTGATGGTATTATCCAATCTTATACTATCAATAACATGGGAATTGGCCGCAGCGCTGATGAAATTTTACGGACGCTTCAAGCAGCTCAGTTTGTTCGTGAGCATGGTGACCGTGTATGTCCAGCTAACTGGAAGCCTGGTCAAGATTCAATTAAGCCAAGCCTTGATTTAGTTGGAAAGCTTTAATCTGGTGATTTAGATGGCAGAACAACATTTATATGATTTAATCATTGTTGGTGCTGGTCCTGCTGGGTTATCTGCTGGATTATACGCTGGTCGGGCGACCCTTGATACGTTAATTATTGAAGGAGATACGGTTGGCGGACAAGTAACAACGACCTCCGTAGTTTATAATTATCCAGCTGTTGAAAAAATTGATGGTACCCAGTTGATGAACCAGATGCAAAAGCAGGTTACGGATTTCGGTGTTGAGATTAAGCATGACGCGATACAAAAATTTGATCTTAATGGCGAAATTAAAAAACTGAAAGGTAAAAGTGGTCAGGATTATCATGCTCGTGGCGTAATTATCGCTACGGGGGCTAATCCGCGCAAAATTGGTTTTCCTGGTGAAAATGAATTCCGTGGGCGGGGAATTGCCTATTGTTCAACCTGTGACGGAGAATTATTTACCGGTTTGCAAGTCTTTGTTGTCGGTGGCGGATATGCGGCAGCTGAAGAAGCAGACTATTTGAGCCGGTTTGCTAAACATGTAACGGTTATAGTTCGTGGTGATCGTTTTAAGTGTCCAGTCTTAACGGCTAAACGGGCCTTAGATAATCCCAAAGTAAGCGTTAAATATAACACAGAAGTTAAAAGAGTTGATGGGGATGATTACCTCACCACCGCCACTTTTATTAATAACAAAACTGGTGAGGAAACTGTTTATCATGTTGATGATGGTGACCAAACCTTTGGAATGTTCATCTATATAGGAACACAGCCGGCGACAAAAGCATTAACTGGAATCCTAAATTTAGATGAGCGTGGTTATATTAAAACTGATGAAAATGGTCAAACGAACCTTGCAGGGGTTTACGCAGCTGGTGACGTTATTCAAAAGAACTTACGCCAAATTGTCACGGCGGCGGCTGATGGCGCTGTTGCGGCAACAGCAGCTGAACGGTATATAATGCTGCAAAAAGAAAAGCAAGGGGTACCAATTCATGTCAATACAGATAAGAAGCCTGCAAAACCGGTGGGGCAAACAAGCAATCTTGACCAGCAAGAAGCTACTGCTCCCCATGAAGGAAACTGGTTACCAGCGGAAATTGACCAACAACTGAAGCCGATTTTTGCGCGCTTAACTAATGATATTCAATTACAAGTATTAACTAATGGAACCGACCTTAGTAACCAATTAGTCAGTTTTGTTGATGAATTTGCTTCCCTTGACGCGCACCTTCATTCTGTAAGCAAGCCAGCACCGGCTGATGTTAAATACTTACCACAATTGCGTTTACTTGATGCGGATGGTAATGACACCGGGTTACATTATGCTGGTATCCCAACAGGTCATGAACTAAACTCACTGGTGCTTGGTGTCTACAACGTTGCTGGTCCTGGTCAAACGATTGCGCCAGCGTTGGCTGAGCGAATTAAGCAATTACCAGCTACTGATATTCGGATTGGCGTATCACTTACTTGTCACTTCTGTCCAGATGTAGTGGCAGCTTGCCAGCGAATGGCTTCATTAAATCCAGCAATCACGGCAACGATGATTGATTTACAACATTTCCCCGAATTACGGAAAGAAAAGAAAATTATGAGTGTTCCAGCGACAATGATTGGTGATGATCCGGTTATTTTTGGAAGCCAGTCACTAGAAGAATTAGTTACAGCCGTTGAAAAACACCATCAAAAATAAATGCTTATCTTAAGAAGATCCCATCACGGGGTCTTTTTATTATCTAAAGGCAATAAATGAGGTGTCAATAAGTAAATAATTAAATGTAATTGATAATGTTTGTCAATTATAGCTGGTTCAAGCGAAAGGCCCTCTATCGATCGATAAAAAAGAAATGGTATAGCTTATAGTTTTACACATGAAATATTTATCATTTGTTGAATGAAAAATAAATTTAATCTTTTTGAAATAATTCTGCTAAAAAGCTTTATTTATCAAGGTTAAGGAAGTTTAAAATGCTGTTAATTGCCGAAAAAAGGCGAAAAGTTTTAATTAAATATTGATATTTATTTAAATCCTGTTATCCTATAAATGTAGATAAGTTATATATAATTTATCGCATGGTAATTATAAGATAACAATGCTGAGAGCAAAGGTTTATTGCAATGACTTAACACTTATGCAATGCTTGCTTAATTACTTACAGTAATACTCGATGCATTGTCTAAAAAAACTGGCTTACGATAGTGGTGTCGTAAGTCAGTTTTTTTATTCCATTTAAATTCATTTATCATCTTGTAATTAGAAATGAATTGATTTATTATATTTGTGAATTGATGTATAAGCCACTTATATCAACTGTCTATTAATGGGGATTATTTATTTTTTTGCTGATAAATACTTCCACTAATTAGCTAATTAACCTTACTTATTAAAGAACCGATTAATAGAAAAATAGATTCTAATCGGTTTAGCTTATGGGAGGAGTTTGTATTGACTTCAAGGAATAATCAGGTTGAACGGTTGGCTAATAGCATGCCGCTGACTCAGCGTTTTGCCCTACGAAAGTTAAGTGTTGGCGTCGCATCTGTTTTATTAGGGACAAGTATTGCGATGGGGATTAACGGTGAGGTTGTCCATGCGGATACAGCAACGAAACAATCCGTAACCGCGGGAGTTCCGGCAACTACGACCAATACGGTAACTTTACCAGCAACAGTTGCTGATAATGGTGACCAATCAACCAGCACAACAGCTGCTGCTCAACTTCAGGCGACAACTCCGGTAGACGAGACTGCCTATACGGTTACTAATGTTAATGCGAGTTCGGAGCCGGGAAATGGAACTGATCATACTGGGCGGACTAACCTAGCTTTTGATATTAATGTTGATATTGCCCATCATGATATTAAAAACGGTAACTATATCAACGTTTCAATGGGCATACCGTATAAGCTAACTGCTAATGGCCAGCAACATATCTTAGCTTATGGTGGTGGTGCTAGCCAGCCAATGCCGATCAATGTTAATTATCAGACTACAACTGGTGAAAAGAAAGCGGCAGTAATTGGCTATATGCGGCCAGTGACAGCTAGCGAGCAATCATATGCGGTGTCATATCATCAATCACCGGTTGAAAATGTAAAAGATGTAACCTGGTAATCGGCCGAAAATAATAATAGCCTTGGTAGTAATGGTAATGGCGGGTCAAATGATTATTATCAGATTATTTTTAATGATGGTTTGGAAAAGATTAAAGCTCAGTACGGAGATGCTAACCTGTCATTAGCGCGGATGCACTTTAATTTAACCTGGCATAATATTACTGGCTTTGATCTTGATGAGGCGCCGTTAGATACCCGCTACTTCCACTTATATTCAGATAAAGCGACGGCTCCGACATTGTTGGTTCCCCACAACGATATTCAAATCGGCAACCGGCAATTTACCAGCGGCCTTAAGATTCCAGTGGCAGCTAAAGCAACGCCCCAAGATAACTTTAATCAAAGAATTATTCCAGAAAGCGCCAGTACCTATGCGGCCCATACTTGGTACTATAATTTAAAGACGCAAACGTGGAGTATTGGTGACGAACCACTGCGTTACCCAGACCACGAAGAAGCTGTCGGATTGGCAAGTCAAAATGATGATGGCGTCAAACTGGGGAATGAATTTGATATTACAGTATCTAAGCCAGCAGATAATGATTATGTTGATTATCAATTTGTTAGTGATGATGACGTTAAGACGGCGTTAGAAAAAAGTATTGTTTCAACTTATCAAGACTACTACCTTGATCCGGTTGAAGGGACTGCTAATACTTTTGTTACTCGGGTGATGGTCTCAACTAAGGCTCCCCAGATTAGCGTGAAGAGCACAGATTCTGCTGAGGGGTTAACGCGGACATATCATGTCCAGATTGCTGAAGATTATCTCGGCTTTAAAAAAGACCAAAGCATAGGCTTAATTACTTGGCGACCAAAGAAACTGGACGGGGTATTACCGCCAGCTAATATTAAAGGCCCTAACGAGGATCCGATTAAAACTATTGGTTATTACCAAGGGGTTACTTTACGTAATGCTGCTTTACAGAAATTCCTTGAAGAACACCCTTGGCAATTAACTGTTACTAATGGGCACGGTCAGGATTTATATAATCAAAAAGCAGGTTATTATGTCCAACCTTATACTTACCGGAATGATTTAAATACTAATAATGGAACCTTATCGGGGACAATAAATAATGTCGAAAACCACCAAGTTAAGGAAACAATTCATTACGTATTTAAATCTACTGGTAAGGAAGCAGCACCAGCCTATACGGCAAAATTAGGTTTCGCAAGGGTTAACGAAGATGGCCAGTGGCAAGTGTGGACGCCAGCCAGTGATACATTTGCGGCTGTGACTGTTCCAGAGATTGCAGGTTACCATGCAGTTGATAATAGCGGAACCTCAGTTAAGGCGGTTGACGCTATAACGGTTAGCCATGACTCTCAAGATATTGATGTGACGGTTTATTATGTCGCTGATCCTCAATTGCTAACATATACGGTTATCGATAATGATACACAGCAAGTATTAAAAGACCGGGTACCGCTAGCTGAAGGGCTAAGTAATGAGGAACTGCCGGCAACGGTCGCAACAGCTTATAACAAGATTATTGATGAATACCTCGCTGATGGCTATTACCTTGTTAAAGCGGATAAGCTGCCAGCGGCTTTCGATAATGATGCAGGTGTTGACCAAAATGTCACGATTTATATTGCCAAGAAGAATCACTTGCAGGATGAAAGTCATCAAGTGACACGGACGATTGCTTACTATGATAAGGATACGGGTAAACAAATTACACTTACAGGGTTAACTGACCCAGTTAAGCAAACAGTTAAGTTTACTCGGACAGCAGTTATTAGCGGGAAGGACGGCTCTGTTCTCGGCTACACGCGAAACCAAAAGCAAGATAAAAATGGCAATTACTTGGTAGAAGAGACTGATGCGGCTAAAGCATGGCAACCGACGACAAATACGTGGGTTGCAGTCGATAATCCGGTGCTAGCCAAGTATGGCTATGGGGCAGCTGAAGATGAGCATGGTCAAGCTTATCCGCAAGTTGCTGCGGTTCAACTAATGGCAACTGCGGGGGATGAAGCAGTTAAAGTCTTTTATCCTGAACAGGTAGTGACGTCAACAGAAACTGCTGTAACGACGAGAACAATTAACTACCGTTACGCTAACGGTCCGCAAGAAGGAAAAACGGCCGCACCAAGCGTAAAGCAAGTTGTTACTTTCAGTCGTAATAAAAAGACGAACCAAGTCACATCGGAAGTAACTTATACTGACTGGACTAGTGATAATAATTCCTTTGCCGAAATTAAATCACCAGTAATTAAGTACTATGTGCCAAGTCAAGAAAAAACAGCAGCATTACTGGTAAAGCCTGGTGATAAAGATATTAACGTAACAGTTGATTATCGAACTGTACCTAATGCTGTGACATATACAGTGATTGACGATACGAACGGCAAGACCCTAGTAGACCAGCAACCATTAGCAAGCGGCTTTGCAGATGAAAAGCTACCAGTGAGTGCAGCTAATAGTTACCGTGATATCCTCAATCATTACCAGCGAATTGGATATACAATCGTAAGTCAGGATAAGTTACCAGATACTTTTACCCGTGAGGATCAGAATGTAACGATTCACCTATTAATGAAGAATGATTTGCGAACTGAACGGCAAACAACGACGCGGACGATTACTTATTACGACCGTGATACAGGTAAGCAAATTATGCTTGAAGGGATTACGGAGCCGGTAATGCAGCAAGCAACATTTGTGCGGCAGGCGATTATCGCTGGTCCGCAACATCAGGTAGTTGGTTATACTCTGGATGGCAAGCGTGATCATAATGGCAACTACTTAATTGAATTAGCAGCTGGGGATGCAGATCATGCATGGAAACTAGCCAAGGGTGGCTGGCCAGCTTCACCTAATCCAGATCTTAGCTACTATGGATACGGTCCTGCTGAAAATGAAGCGGGTGAGAATTATGCGGTAGTTGCGGCCGAAACGCCAACAGCACTGACCCCTAGTGAAAGCATCAAGGTTTACTATCAAGCACGGCTTACGCCAAACGTAGTGAAAGAAGCTGTTACCCGGACTATTCATTATGTCTATGCTAATGGCCCGAAGCAGGGTGAAAAAGCAGCTCCAGATGTTCAACAAGTGGTTACATTCACACGGTCAACTGAAACTAATGAAGTGACTAAACAAGTTAGTTTTGGCGACTGGCATGCGGTATCCTCTACTACTATTAATAATGGTCAGGAAGTAACAGCGAGTGACCCCGCAATGTTTGCAGAAGTTATTTCGCCAATTATTAAGGGGTATACTTCTGATCAACCAACGGTAAACAGTGCCTTAGCTGTACAAGGCCAACAACCGATTGAGTTAACCGTAAATTACACTACTGAGCCGCATCAAATTACGTATACCGTAATTGATGATACCACCGGTTTGACGTTGATTAATCATTATCGTTTAGGGACAGGGTATGCTGATGATAAGCTGCCTGCGATTATTGCAACAGATTATGATAATGTTTCATTGCACTATCAACAGCTTGGCTACCAGTTGGTAAGTCGTGACCAATTACCAAGTGTTTTTGCTGATCATGATTTGAATCTGGTCATTCATTTAGCACATGGAACAAAAAATGTTACGGATCAGCGTTCCGTTAATGAAGATATTAAGTACCGGTTTGTTAACGGTGGAACTGCAGCGCCAACTTACCATGCGGCGCCAATCGTCTTCACCCGTAATGGATTAACCGACCTAGTGACTGGCAAGACCGAATGGCAAACGTGGATTCCGCAAAGTGATAGTTTTACGCCGGTTATTTCGCCAATTATTGAAGGATATAGTACTGATACATTACAAATCAGTACTCAACTCGTAAATGCCGACAGTCAAGATTTGCATTTTATTGTCTTGTATTCACGAAAGTCAGTTATTCCGCACCCAACGCCAGAAGAGCCTGACAAACCTGTTACGCCGGTTACTCCAGTAGAACCAGTCAACCCAAGTACGCCCGATTCTTCAGTAACTTCCTCGAGTACGCCGGCACAACCAAGCGACACGCCAAAATCTGATATACCGGCAACCTCTTCTGCTAATGTTCCTGGCTCGTCAGCGGTTCCAGATTCAAATATTCCGGTAGTGCCTGACAAACCGACAGTACCAACATCATCGGCTACGCCAAGTTCTGATGTTCCGGCTACGCCAGCTAAACCAGCTGTTCCAACAAGTGAGACACCATTAGATGAACCATCAACGACTCCAACCGCTTCGGCAGCACCAGCGTCAGTTGGAACTCCTAATAGCCCAATAAGTGCTAGTCAGCCATCAGTTGTTCCGACTAATGAAGCTGTTATCCCCGTAACTGTACATGCGGTAGCTAGTGAAAACGCAGCTAATAATACAGGTCAATCATCAAGCGAATTACCACAAACCGGTAACCAGCATCGTAGTATTTGGCAAGTGATTATTGGCGCATTTCTTGGGTTATTTGGAATTAGTCTCGGTAAGCGGGGAAAACGAAGAAATTAAGAGTACAAAATAATCTTCTCAACAAGACGGTTAGCTAAGCTATAACGATGCTTAGCATGTCATAGCTTGATTATTGTTCGTGCTTAGGCTTGAGTGTCATGGTTATTTACCACGTTAACTTGGTATTATTCGTTAAAAAGTTGAAAGGTTTATTCTCAGCCTTATTCATACGCTTACTTAATAATTTATTAAGCATCAAAGCCTTATGATTTTAGAAATTAATAACTCCTAAAGAAATCATAAGGCTTTTTTGAAATAGTTAAACTTTTCCTCAATGTTTAATAATATATTTAATCTAAAATAATTTATGTTATGAATGAAAGGGCTATCAATTTACGGAGCCCTAGCGTTCGAGATTATTAAGATAGGAGCAGGATGATCATGCATCGTAAAGCTGATAAGTCGTTGTCGCTCGCCCAACAACATGCCTTACAGCGACTGGATGAGGTAGAAAAAGAAAAGAGACAACCTTATTGAAAGAGAAAGGAACCGTTTAAAAGTCGCTCAATAATGATGGCGATTATATTGATGTTTATTGTGGGAATGATGATGAGACTTTTTAATAGTTAATAGAATTTTTCTATAAGAATTGATAAAAAGATAAGGATGAGTAAAGACTCGCTGTAACTTTTTTGTCATACTATAGATACAAAAAACGTTTTACTAAATTTGTATTATTTGAGTACATTTTACAGATAGTATCCTAATTTATAAAACGATTTATCTTTAATGAAACTAGGTGTAGAAATGTTGATGGAAATATTTACTATCAATTATCTAAACAATCATAAAATCATGAAATTGGAGAGGTGGACAATCTATGGCCAAACATAAGCAAAATCAAGAAACTAAAAGCACGGTTAAATTATATAAGACTAAACGAGGCTGGTTTAGTGCTCTTACACGCTTCTTTAGCTTAATTTCGTTTACACCGAAAAAGGAAGTCCGTCCGACTGATCTTAATGATTTAGATGCATTAGATGATGATTATACTTCAGATACAGCAGACGCATATAAGAGAGGGATTGCTACCGTTGCAACCTTGTTCGGGATGGGGGCGATTGGTGCTATTTCGCCAACGGAAGTTCATGCTGCGACCACAACGGTTGACCATAGTTCTCAAGTAATTGGATCTGGATCGGTATCAGCGAGTACATCCACAAGTCAGTCAATGACATCTACGAGTGGATCAACTGCTAATCAATCTACCAGTATGTCAACGATTAGCCAGGCGATGCAAAGTAGTTCTCTATCAGTAAATAGCGCTACAGGAAGTACAGCTTCAACTACAATTTTTGAAGGTACAACAACTAGCTCAATGGTGAGCGAAGATGCGTCTAATAGCATTTCGGTTAGTCAATCAACTGAAAGCAGTGGCAATAATGCGATTGAACAATCTGAGAGTCATTCAAATTCGACAATGACAGATTCAACAACGGGATCAACATCGCTTGATAGTGAAAAAGTTTCAATAGAGAATGGCGCGAGTACTAGCAATGTAGAAGAAAATAGTAAGCCAACCATCTCACCAGTAACTGAAAATAATAATGGGGCAACTCCCGCGGCTAATCGAACGGTTGCGGAAGATAATGTAACTCAAATTGCTGAAACTATTAAAGAAGTATCGACTGAAGATGAATTAAAAGCGGCTTTACAGGATGCCTCAATTACGACGATTAAGTTGAAGGGTAATATCACTCTTAATAATGCGATTACCATTAATAATGGAAATCGCAACATTACCATTGATGGGAATGGATACCATATTAATGCCCTTAATACCGATGGCGGGATTATCTTAAATAATAGCTCAAGCACTGCTAAAATTAATTTAACCATTAAAAATGCGACTCTCTACAATACGAGCAAGTATGGTTTTGTTAATATGAGTAGTAATGGCGCTGACACGGTAACATACGAAGACGTGACTGCTTATGGTGGAACATTAGTATGGAGTAAGGCACTTGCAGGTATTAAAACCTTGAATTTGGCTGGGAATACAACGTTATACAGTATTGCTTCTTATAAAGTTGATGGACAGTTGCATAATACGGAGACCTTTAGTCAGGGTACGCAAGATGGTGATAAAACCACTGCCTTATACGTTTCCAACAATATTAATATCGCAGATAATGCTAATGTGACACTAAATAATAGTGCAACTGATATTGATATGTGGTTGCTTACTAATACTACTAGTAGCGAATCGTCAAATGTAAGTGCTGTTACAGTTGGTAATGCCGCCAGTTTAACGATGGAGAACATCGGACGCACCCAGTATAACATTAAGCTTGATGGTGCTGGGGATAACAACTTGATAGTTAGTGAAAACGCCACCGTTAAAATGTCAGCTAAAGTTGATAATGTTCGAATTGTACCCCGTAGAACGGGTCTTAGTAATCGGGGAAATATTGATCTTGCTAAGGGATCTAATGTTAACTTAAAAGTTATAACCGGTTCTAACTTCCGTATGGCTGGAACAGTTGCTAATAAAATTAACTTCAATGGTAATGCTACATTAGTTAAGCATGAAGGTGCTAATGGCGATACATATGGTAAGAATTCGCAAGCAAATATTGAGTTTAATTGGCTTGGTGCAGCTGGAAACACAGTTAACTTTAATCCGGGAGCTGATGTTACTTTAGTAGCAGGGAAAGGGGCATCTAATATTAGAAACTCTAGTAGCCTTATTGCAGCAACCGTAAACATCAATGATCCGCTCCGGGTAGCTTTCAATACGGATAAAATGACAACGGGAACGAATGGGGTTACGTACCTTGGCAATTCCAGAATTATCGTCAATGTTGAAAATGCGACAATTAAAGTTGATGAAAATGAATTTTCCGAGATTATCAGTAGTAATAAAACTAATATTACCAATAATGGAAATAATGTTAGTGTCGGATCAGTTTCATTAAATTCTAATAGTACGAGTTACGCTAATGAGTCCGAATCGCTTAGTGCTTCCAATAGTTTTAGTATCGCAACATCAATGGCCGGAAGTCAGTTAGCTGCTGTTAATAAAGGTAGTCAAGTAATTTATGGCGGGAGTACATCATTAAGTATCTACCAATCTACTTCAACGTCGATAGTCCAAAGCGAAAGCGTCTCGACTTCATTAAGTGAGAGTACTTCGATCTCATTAAGTGAGAGTGCAAGTATTTCAACGTCGTTGAGCGCAAGTGAGAGTACATCAATCTCATTAAGCGAGAGCGAAAGTATTTCAACATCGTTGAGCGCAAGTGAGAGTACATCAATCTCATTAAG